>CAISXI010000443.1 GCA_903889425.1 uncultured Roseiflexaceae bacterium
ATTACTAATCCACCAGTACTATAGCATAGTATTTGGATAAATCAACCAAAATAACCCGATTTTGTTTGTACAAAGTATACAAATTACTAACGTAACCGAGCCAAAAAACAAATCCAGGCGGTATTTTGAGCGAGACGCACCAGGATGTACGGTAAAGAAATGATGCAGGAAGGCTACACGTACGGTGCGAGACGTGTAGGGTGGGGCATTATTTTTCACAATCAACACCATAAAAACAGTGAAAACAACCGGGCTATTTATTTGCCGAAAGCGGGTAATCGTGCTAGGATAGCACAGCGAATGGACACACGTGGGAGTAGAAACAGATGAGTATTTTGGTCGACCGCAACACGCGGCTCGTAGTGCAGGGTATCACCGGTCGCGAGGGTGAATTCCACACCCGACAAATGATGGCATACGGCACCAACGTGGTAGCAGGTGTTACCCCGGGGCGGGCTGGGCAAAAAGCTATCGACGGTCAAGTTCCAATTTATAATAGTGTGGCCGATGCCGTACGTGAACAAGCAGCCAACACGTCGATTATCTACGTGCCGGCACCGTTTGCGCCTGACGCCATCCGTGAATCAGCGGCAGCAGGGATCAAACTGATTGTCTGTATCACCGAGGGTATTCCCGCCAACGATATGATTAGCACATATGCATTTGTGCAAGAGTGTGGCGCACGCTTGATTGGGCCCAACTGCCCTGGGTTGTTGACACCTGGGCAAGCCAAAGTCGGGATTATCCCCGGCAATATTGCCACCCCCGGCCCTGTCGGCGTCGTCTCCAAGAGCGGTACGTTGACCTACGAAGCCGTGGATGCCTTGACCCGTATCGGGTTGGGACAGAGCACGATTGTGGGCATCGGTGGTGATCCGATTATCGGCACCAACTACATCGATGTACTTACCCAATTCCAAGCCGACCCCGAAACCAAAGCCATCGTATTGATTGGCGAAATCGGCGGCAATGCCGAACAAGACGCCGCCCGCTTCATCGGCAAGTATGTCACCAAGCCAGTGGTTGGCTTTATTGCTGGCCGGACGGCTCCCGAAGGCAAGCGCATGGGTCACGCCGGTGCGATTATTTCGGGTGGCGAAGGTACGGCCCAAGAAAAAATCGAAGCCTTGCAAGCCGTGGGTGTACGCGTCGCCGAATTGCCCACCGATATTGCCCGCTTGGTCAAAGAAGCGATGGAAGCATAATCCATCTCCTTTGGCGAGCAATAGACGGCGACACACGTTATGTTGTGTCGCCGTTTTGTACCCCAAATCATTCGCACGCCGCACAAAAGGAGTTACCATGAGCCGTTATGTCTATTATGAGGATTATCAAATCGGCAGCCAATTCGTGACCCCTGGGCGGACGATTGGAGAAACCGATGTGAGTATGTTTGCCATGCTGACAGGGGATTTTAACCGGTTACATACTGATGCCGAATACATGAAAACGTCAGTATTTGGGGAACGGATTGCCCATGGGTTGCTCGGGTTGGCCATCGTCAATGGCCTCAAATACCGTACTGACCTTGATCCCGACGGGATTATTGCCTTCCTCGGCGTCAACTGGAGCTTTAGTGCGCCAATCAAATTTAATGACACCATCCATGCGGTGTTGACGGTACACTCGATGCGCCCCACCAAACAAATTGAGCGCGGGATCTTGGTGTTTGCAGCGCAGGTGGTAAATCAGCACGGTACCGTGGTGCAACAGGGTGAGATGACCATGATGATGAAACGGGCGCCACAATCAGTTGCGTAAACGCTACGCAATAGAGACGCAGGCAGATTACACGCACAAACACCAATCCCGCAGATAGCGCAATTATGCGCTATCCGCGGGATTTTGGTCACCATACGTGGGGAGCTTAATCGAGATAACCTTGTAGTCGTTCACCGAAGTGCGGGGCGCGCAATTGGCGCAAGGCATCGGCTTCGATTTGGCGGGTACGTTCGCGGGTAATCCCAAAGGCAGCGCCGACTTCTTCGAGGGTGCGACGGCGACCATCGACCATGCCATAGCGCAACTGCAGAATCGCCCGCTCACGCTCGGGGAGCTCGAGGAGCGCCGTCGCCACATCGGCTTGGAGCATGCGTCGCGTGGCGATATCGTTGGGAGAGTCGCTCATTTCATCAGCAAGTAATTCACCGATATGCCCTTCGCCGTCACTACTAATGGGTTGTTCGAGCGAAATCGGTTGGGCCGAGGCTTGGAGCAAGCGGCGTACTTTGCGGTCAGAGATCCCCAAAGCGACGGCAATTTCGTCAGACGTGGGTTCACGTGACAAGCCTTGCTCGAGGATTCGGGTAGCGCGGCGCATCTGACTAATGGCGTCACTCAAATGGACGGGAAGGCGGATGAGGCGGCTTTGTTCGGCGATGGAACGGGTAACCGCTTGGCGAATCCACCAGGTGGCATAGGTCGAAAAGCGGTTTTTGCGCAAGATATCGAACTTTTCGACGGCCCGCATCAAGCCGATATTGCCTTCTTGGACGAGGTCCATGAACGACAGCGGGCCACCAATGTATTTTTTGGCGACGCTGACGACCAACCGCAGATTAGATTGAATCAAATGCCGCCGGGCATCGGCGGCGTCTTCGACAAGGCATTGCAATTTGCGCTTGTCACCGTCGCTCAGCTGCGTAACATAGGTGGCGGTCGCCGGCACACAAGCGAGCAACCAATTCAGTAATGCAACAATATCAATATCAAGATTAGTTGTCACAATTTGACTGAAAATTACTGGCAATACGGCAATAGGACTCGATTTAGATTTGGCGATGAGCAGGAAGCGTTCACGGGCACGAAACAACGGACTATCGTCATCAAATAACGGATAGGCAGTCTGCGTATCAACCAAGACCAAACCATCCTTTAATGCACGGACAAGCAGGAGTGGCAAGGTGGCAATTTCGCCATTTGCTTCACGCCAGCGAGCCACCCACGCCGCCACTGGCAGGGGCTCGCCTTGGGTACGCACCAAATCGTCTGCTAACGCATCAGCAGCAGTCGGATACGGAATGGTCGTTTCGTTGGCGGTACGTACGCTACGCAACATTGCCAATACGTCACGCGCAAAGGCACCCGCTTCGATGCGTTTAGCTAATTCTTCTTCTTGGCGCGCATTGAGTAAGGGATCTTGGCCGATTTCGCGCAGATACATTTGCACGGAATCTTCGACGATAAAATCTTTCGCGGCAGGCTCTTCGATGAATGCATCGGCGACATCGTCAGTCCATTGGGCATCAGGTTCAGTTACGGGAGAAAACACATGTGGATGGGAGGAATGCATCTGCACAAGCCCCTCGCATTCTGTACATTACTATATATGAAATTTATGTCAACACAACATAACTTAGAAAATGAACTGTGATTGTTGCGCTTGTAAATAAATACGCACCAACAGACACACTGGATGTATCGATTTTTCGGAACGCCAAAGTACGTCAAATAACAGCGTATTTATACAAAAATGGAGCGATTTAATGACGGCGTTGGATGACATGATTGGCAATAGCCGCAAACGCTTCATAGCTATCGTGGGTCGCATAGGGAGCCAAATGAATCAGCCCACGTGCAACACAGGCATTGGCAGCGTCATAGGCGGCATCGATACCACCTGCAGCCTGAATGCAAGCGATGACTTCGGGGACCCGTTCGGCGGGAATATTCCCGGCCACGGCCAAGCGCAATACGTCGCTCGAATCAACGGCAGCAGCAAGGATAAGCGGCAACGTAATCGTCCCCTCACGGAGGTCGTTGCCCGCTGGTTTACCCAGCACCGCTTCGCTTTCGACCATATCGAGGATATCATCGATGATTTGAAATGCCAGTCCCAGCTCATAGCCAAACTGACCGAGCGCAGCCACCGCAGCATCACTACCGCCAGCTACGGCAATTCCCGAACGGCAGGCAGCTTCGAACAACACGGCGGTTTTGTAGCCGATTTTGCGGAAGTACTGGGCCTCGGCTTGGTCACGTGGCTCGACCATCGTGACCGGATTGAGCTCACCCTCGACCATACAGCGGGCTGCATGCACATAAAATCCAATAATGCGCGGGTCGGGCTCGTCGGCTAATTCGCGGGCAGCCAAACCAAACAAAAAGTCGCCCAGCGCCAAGGCCACGTCACGATTCCACGTCATGTGCACGGTAGCCCGACCACGCCGCGAACCGGCATGATCGACTAAATCGTCGTGAACTAACGATGCCGCATGGAGCAATTCAATCGCTACCGCAGGATGTTTGGCCCGATCAAATTGATAGGTGGCAAGTCGGGCTGCGAGTAATACCAACATTACCCGCAAGCGTTTGCCACCCGATTGCACGGTATATGCGCCCGCCGCACGGAGCACGGCAGTGCGAGATTCGATGCGGGCAATTAATTCTTGCTCGACCCGCACCATGTCTTCGTACAAACCGACCCGTTGTAGTATGTCATTGAGATGATTGCGCGAAAGGCGCGACGTTGCGCTATTTGAAATGGTCGCCTGTTGCATCGTCACGCCTTCTCCAACCAGTTTGCGATAAGTCTGTTCACTATATCACAAAGTTTTCATCTGTCAATGCAAAGCATCTGCACAGATTGTGCAAATACTAGCTATAAATTACCAGGCGCCGCGCACGACTTCGAGTTTGCTGAGGTGGGCAGCTTCGCTAAGGCTGGCGAGATAGGTCAAATCGCTGCCGTATTCGATAACCGAAATGCTGGCGTTGGTAACCCAAATCCGATTGATACCATCCATATGCATACCGAGGGCATCAGCCACAAGGATTTTGACGACGACATCGTGAGTCGAGACGAGGACGGTTTGATCGGGGTGGGTTTGGATGAGACGTTCTTTGAAGTCAAGCACCCGTTTGAGGATATCGCTGAAGCTTTCGCCACCAGGCATATGTGAGCGGGTAGGATGCAAGCGCCATTCACGCAGACCGTTGCCGTATTTGGCAATAACTTCATCAACCATCAACCCAGCCCAATCACCATGGTCGATTTCGATCACAGCTGGTTCGATGACAAAGGGGGTATCGGGGTGGAAGCGGTGCACTGCTTCGCCGGTCAAGCGGGCGCGTTGCAAGGGGCTGGCGTAAATGGTATGGAATGATTCCGTACGCAAGCGCTCTGCGAGGGCATCGGCCTGGCGTACACCCATCTCGGACAACGGTGCATCATATTGCCCTTGATAGCGACCGATACGATTCCATTCACTTTCACCGTGACGTACAATAATTAAACGCATATGGTATGCTACCCTATAGATACAATAATAATCTGAGGGCATTATACACGACCTCACCACACAACACTATGAACAAATCAACCAACCAGCCATTAATGCCGGCATTACGCCAAGCGCTCACGAGTGCAGAACCACTCGCATTGGTGTTTCATGAACAGCCGGGCGAAGCCCAGCGCTTCCTGGCATTACTCGACCAGATTCATGATTTGGCCGCCCAATGTACCCAGGCAGGACTTGAAATTGCATCGGAGCAGGTCCGAATTGTGGCGCTCAATGCGCGGGCCATGCGCGATGCCGAGCGTTTTATGCGGGCCTATGGTAATACTCCGATCCCTACAGATAGTTATTTTGGACCTCAGTTACGCGATTTGGCACTGCATCGCCAAAAAAACCGCAGGCGGAGTATTTTTACCACTATCGCAATTGTATTGACTGTCATCGGCATCATGGTCTACGTGGTCTGGACCACACCCGAAAGTGCAAACACGACGTTGATTCTGAATGCCGTCATCAGCGCAGACCATACCGAAGCACTCCAAATCGCCCAAGACCAAGCCCAGAAATTTCCCACTGATAGCGAGACGCTGGTCTGGTTATCGGTATTATCCGCACTACAAGGTGACCAGTCCGCCGCGCAAGTGGCGTGGCAAAGCGCCCTAAAAAACAGTGAAACCCCCGATTCGTTGATTTATCTGCGTGGCAATGATTTGTTGCTGGTGGGGCAATACGACCAAGCAAGCGCCGACGCAACGACGTTGCAAGCAAATCCCATCACCAACCCCGAAGGATTGTTTCTGGCGGCAGGAGTGGCTGAAGCGCAAGGGGACGTCAAAACCGCCATCGAGCTGATGCGCAAAACCGCTGACGCCGCCGAAGCCGCCGGACGCGCTGAATTTGCCGTGATGGCGCGCATCCGGATGGGTGGGCTGATGCAATATGGCATACCCAAAAAACCCTAATCTTGGGTTAATCGTCACCAAACAAATCGTCAACCGTCATTGAACGGGCAGGGACAGAGGGAATGGCATCGACCGGCGTTGGTGCCGTATAACCACTCATCATGGCCTGATAAAACAACTCGTCGTAGGCACGGGTACGGACTACCACCGGCATCGGGACGGCATGCCCGAGAATGAGACATTGCTGTTTGGAATCGAGCGTAGCCAGGACGGTACGTAAGGCATTGGAGCCACTCACACCCGTAAACACAGCATCAATGTCTTTTTCGTCGTTGAGCAACGCAGTAACACGGCTCCCCAATTGACTCATGACATCACTGTCGATTGACGAGGGGCGTTGATCGACCACGAGCAGCGTGACACTATATTTACGCATTTCGCGGGCAATTGTGCCAAAAATCGTCTGTTTGGCGGCAGCTGGATTAAGAAATTTGTGGGCTTCTTCGATGGTAATCACTAATTGGGTTGGTTTGTCGGCTTTATTTTTGCTGGTGAGGTATTTTTCGGTGCGTTCACGCCATTTGGCATGGATTTTGCGGGTGATGATGTTGGCCACCAGCATATAGTCGATGCTGTTGTCGAAACGGCCAAATTCCAATACGACGTGATGTTTCGCCAATAATTCATCAATCAAGGTATTGATGACCGAGCCATTGGTTTGTTCGGCGACATAGCCACGGCGCTTGAGACTTTCGAGTTTGCGTTTGAGGGCACTCAGTGAGCCATAATGGGTGCCAGTTTCGTCGGCGAATTGTTGGATAGCTTCAGGCGACATGTCGAGCAGGGCTTTGAGCCAACCATCACCAAAGCGATCAGAGATACGGTAGGCCGATTCGGCGGCGGTGGCATTGAGGTTGAGTTCGTCTTGGAGCAGCAAAATATCTTCGACTTCGATTTCGTTCAAACCGATGCGAATTTCCTGGTCGTATTGGGCTCCACGGCGATTGGTGGATTCGGCATCGAGGGTATAAATCCGCACACTCGGCCCAAAGATTTTGCGCAGGCCTTTGACAAAGCCACCACCCTCAGACGAGGCGTCGCTGGCGTATTCGGAGTGCATATCAAAAATCAAATTGGCGGCCACACCGGCTTTGATGGTGCCACTGAGCAACAAGCGGGTCAAAAAACTCTTGCCGGTACCGCTTTTGCCAAATACGCCGTTCGAACGTTCGACTAAGCGAGTCAGGTCAATACAGACGGGCACATCCATGTCGAGGGGGCGGCCGATTTCGAAGTGGGTGGCGTCTTCTTGGCCAAATACGCGGGTAAAATCGCTTTCGTCGGCATCATAAACGGGTGAAAAATGAGCCGGGACGGTTTTGACGGGACGTAAGCCTTCGCTCAAATCGCGCGGCAACATCAGCGATGGGCGGAGCTCGATGGTGCCGTAGGTGGCAGTACCAACGAGGACGTCGTGCAAAAAGCGGTCATCGCTGGGTGGGTCAATCAGCACACTAGGAGAAGTAGCGGCGAGTTCGACGTCAGTGAGCATAGCAAAAAATTCGTGCTGGATGCCTTGCACCAACAAAAATTGACCGACACGCAAGGATTCTACTGACTGTGATGCATCAATGCGTGCCGTTAAGCCATCGGTCAACGAACCGTTGGTAATGACCCCAATGCGTGTCCGTGTATTCATCGCCATGTCCTCTATTCAAAACTCACTAATAGTATACCCTACGTCACTCGCATGACGTAGGGTATAACAAGCGACAACACAATGCCTGCAATTAGCGGGCGGCACGCTTCCAAGCGCGCACCACGCGCCGCGCGGGCATGCACAAGGGGCGATTGTTGGTGCGTTCGCGGGAATCATTTTGCTCCACGTTGGCAGGTTGGCGAATCTCGAGGGTATCGCGGTGATAGCCGAGGGTCACCATGATATCGTTGAGGTGTTGGGGTGCGGTTTCGCGCATAATCAAGGCGTCGTCTTCGGATTCAATGATAATCCGGCGCATTTCGGGGGTGAGGCAGTGATGCGCACCGCCACGACCCGACAGCATCTGCTGATAGGCACCGATCCCAAAGAAGGCGATTACCATGCGCTCGCCACCCATTGGCAGCAACAACGGTGGTTGGCCAGGGCGGGGATAAAAGTCGTCGGTGTCACAGGTATAGCGACCAGCCAAGCGCACCGGGCGGACGGGTTGGTGCCAATTGTCGAGGGGCAGGACGATGAACTGCTGGCCTTCGACAATCAACGTGTCGGGCAACGACACCATCAAACTACCGTTGAGCAGATACCAATCTGGGGCACCACCGCGCCCTGACTTGACCGCGCCTACTTCCATCAAATAGACACTATGCGAGGCCACGGTGTAGCGGCCAAACTCACCAACCAAGTCGGGAACGGCAACACCGTGCTCGGCACAAGCAGTTTGCATGGCACGCATCACCCCTTGCAAAAACCCTTGGTAGTCGAAGGTGAATCCGATATCGTAGGCATCGGTGGGCATACCGCCACCAAAATTAAAGAAGTGTAAATCAGGCAAGCGGGCGGCCAAGGCGGCATAGCTATCGACGGATGCGCCGAGGCGGATACGCCACAAATTGGCGTCTTCCATTTGGCTACCAACCATGGCGTGGTAGAGCACGATTTTGTGGGGCGTGCCGGTAACCATGGCCATGGCACTGTCGATTTCGGCGGGAGTCAAGCCAAAGCGTTCGCCACCGGGGTGATCGGGGTCGACATCGCCGATATCGAAGCGGGCGCGCACTCCCAACAACAAGGGGTTGCGACAGTGGCTAATCAGGTGCGCTAATTCGTCGAGGTCATCGACGATGGGGATGAGGCGGTCGTAGCCGGCATCGTGGAGGGCCACAATGGCATCGCGGTAGCTGAAGTCTTTGGAGCCGTTACAAAACATGTAGCGGTCAGCAGACAACAAGCCTTGGCGCCACAATTGGTGGGCGATGACAATATCGGCAGCAGCGGAAGTTTCGTAGTGGGCACCAGATTGCAGTGCGGTACGCACCACTTCTTCGGCGAAATTCGCTTTGGTGGCGTAGGCGTAATAA
>CAISXI010000444.1 GCA_903889425.1 uncultured Roseiflexaceae bacterium
AATTCATTCGCCGCTATTCGCCCCTTTCAAGTATGAAGTGTCCCACGTCGCAACCGGGGAGACGCAGCCGGCTGCATCTGTTGTTTTTGTCATTATTTACTACTCTGCATCATAGTGTTATACTGCGTAGAGAGATTCGTGTATTTTTGCGTATGGAATAGGGTAAGCGGGCATGACCACACAGCCACGCATTCACGGACGATACCGTGTCGACGAGCGTCTCGGAGCGACGCGCATCGCCACCGTTTATCGAGCCTATGACGACAAACTGAATCGACCAGTATTATTAAACCTGATGCGCAGTCATTTGGTCGAGCAACGGAGCTTGCGCGAGCGCTTTATTTCGGATTCAGAATTACGCGCCCGCAATGTGCATAGTGCCTTGCCCGAGGTCTACGATAGTGGCACCATCGAAAATCGGCCGTTTTTTATTACCGAATTTATTACTGGCCAGACCATGCGCACCCGGGCGCCATTGTCGCCGCTCGAAGCACTCCAATATCTGCGCCAAATTGTGGGCGTGGTCAATGCCTGTCAGCAATCACATATCCCTCATCCGCCGATTAGTAGCAATGATTTTGTGGTAGTGAGTGAAGGCCATGTCAAATGGATCGAAAACTCCACCCTTACCCCCAATCAATCACTGATTGATATTGCGAGTTATCGCGCCCCTGAGCGCAAAGAAGGCATGGCTGAAACCAGCACCAGTGCAATTTATGCAATCGGCGTGCTCTTTTTTGAGATGATGAGTGGCATGCGTCCATTCACGAGTGACACGGCAGATGAAATCGCCCAGCTTCATGAACAAAACGACATTCCGCCGGTATCGAGTATTCTTGCCGAAGGATGCCCACCACAAATCGACGAATTAATGATGCGCTGTACGGCGCGTAACCCAGATTATCGCCTACACGATTGCGACGAATTACTTGCCTTGATTGAGCGGGTGCGGCGTGATTTGCTGATTGAAAATACCCATACCTCGGCGGCATTTGGGCGTGGGAATAGCGATACCACTGCCGCATCTGTCTATGCCGACGATTATCCACAACAGCGTGCAGGCATTAGCCGCTGGGTGATTGGATTGCTCCTCGTGGCACTTCTGGGAGGTGCGGGGTGGTTGTTTGGGCCGCAATTACTCGCCTCACCACAGATTAGTGGACTCTGGCAAAATCTCAGCAATACCGGGGCTGGAGCGTCGTCATCCAAAATCATCATGCCCAAATGGCTCGATAGTATCATCAATGGCAGTACGGCTGTGGATGCCCAAACATTACAAGTAACCGGTGATAGTCAACTGCAATTACATAGTGACCCCGATAGTCAAAGCACCATCGTCGGTCAGATTCCTGCAGGAAGTCGTGTGATATGGATTGATGGACCACGCACTGCCGATGGGACGGCGTGGTTGCATGTGCAATATACGGGCAGTGACACCATAGTCGTCGCTGGCTGGGCGCCGCAAAATCGACTCGTCGCACCGACTCCCTAAATCAGAATGATATGAGTATACCGGTATGATTCTACCCAGCGCACTGCTCTCACAATTTCGCCAATCACAACGCATGGTTGTGGTTACTGGTGGTGGTCTGTCTGCCGAAAGTGGAATTGCCTCGTTTCGTCAAGCATTGACCGGACCATGGGCCAATTACGATGTCCGTGATTTGGCGACGCCACAGGCCTATGCCCGCAATCCCAAATTGGTTTGGCAATGGTATGATTTTCGCCGACAGCTCGCCGAACGAGCCGCACCAAGTGCCGCCCATCATGCCCTGGTTGATCTCGAACAACACATTCCGGAGTTTTTGTTGGTGAGTTTGGCCATTGATGGCTTACATTGGCGGTCAGGTTCCCGTGATATGGTGGAACTCAACGGCTGTGTGCAGCGCACGCGCTGTGTCGAAAACGGTCACCTTGGTGATTGGGACGAAGAAGGCGAAACACCACCCCGTTGCCAACGGTGTGGCAGCCCATTGCGCCCCGATGTCGTGTTGCTAGGTGAGGGCTTTGCCCGCCACGACGTGAGTCGGGCGACCCGGGCCGTCGAACAATGCGATACGATTCTGTTTTTGGGGGAAATCAGTGCCCTCGACCCCGTGGCACAGTTCCCGTTTATTGCGCAACGGGCCAACGCCTGTCGGATTGTGATTGCCCCCGATGATTCGGTGTTTAGTTTGATGGCCAACCATACCGTGCAAACCACACCTGGCGAGGTATTTCCGCAAATCATAGCCCACTTACTCGGTAAAGGCGACTGATATGCTCTATACACCGCGCACTGTTATTCGCGCATGGAACCGCTATGACGATGACCGGTGTCGCTATTGGCCCGAGTACCACGACCCACTGGAAGTCATTTGGAATCTACAACGTCCCCAAGTGCCGTTTTCGGGGTCATGGCTGACCGACATGATTGGCTCGCGGCGCCATTGGGCGGTGGATAGTCGTTCGGGTGATTTGATGGGGCGGATTTCGTTGCGCGATATCGATAATGCCAACAAACACGCCCGCTTGGGGATTACGTTCTCGGCATCGTATGTGGGACGGGGACTGGGTACCGAAGCCATGAAAGGCTTCCTCGATAGCTACTTCACAACCCTTGGGTTTGATACGATGGTGCTTGATGTGGCGGCTCCGAACGAACGGGCAGTACGTTCATATCGCAGTTTGTCATTTGAATATGTTGAAAGTGACTGGCGGAACGCCTACAATACAATTAATGAGGCATTAATCGATATGCCGAGTATCAGGCACCTCAAATCCCACTTCCGTGTTGAACAACACATGCTGTGGGTAGAGTTTTTTGAAATGCGACTTACACACGATATGTGGCGCCAATACCGTGTGCTACATCCGCGGGAGATGGATTAATGATGAAATACCCACGCCACTGGATTGGCGCACTCTGGTTATTGAGCCTGTTGACCGCCTGTCAAATCGAAGGGGGGGTACGCGACCGTACTCCGGTCGTGGCCAATACTACCGAAACAACCCAACAAGTCCCCACCAACCAAGCAGTAGCCCAAGCCCTCGCCCAACGCAACGATATCTGGGCGGTAGGAGTCACCGAATTACCCAGCGACTTGTTCCCCT
This sequence comes from uncultured Roseiflexaceae bacterium, assembly GCA_903889425.1. Taxonomy (GTDB): domain Bacteria; phylum Chloroflexota; class Chloroflexia; order Chloroflexales; family Roseiflexaceae; genus UBA965. The sequence continues at coordinate 3,094 of CAISXI010000444.1, forward strand.
ATGCCAACGACAGTGCGTTGCGCCGGATTAATAGTATCGCCACCGAAATGATCTACCCCGCACCGATTTTGACCTACAACTATGGCTATACCACAACCGGGATATTGACACAAGTTCCTACCATCGCAAACGGCGACGTACAAATCAACGACGTCTCGGTGTTTCTCGATGACGCCGGCAATATCACCACCACCACCACCGCCGTAATTACCCAAGTGCAACAACTTGCCATCACCTATCACTGGAACGACAAACTCACCTGGTCTGATGGCACACCCCTCACCGCTGCAGACTCGGTATTTGCCTATGCGTTAGCCCGCAAAAACGCACCGCTCGGTGAAGAAGCCCGCTTGCTGCTTGACCGCACGGCCAATTACGAGAAAATAGACGACTATACCACCAAGGCCACACTCCAGCCTGATTTGATTGGCTCAGGGTTCTTTTTGAGTTATTGGACACCATTGCCCCAACATCTGCTCAAAGACGTTGCGCCTGCAGATATACGTACCAGTGAATTTGCCCAAAAACCGATTGGCTACGGACCATATGTAATTGAATCACGCAGTAGCAACGAGATTCGCTTTGTCCGTAATCCGTACTACTACGGCACCATCCCAGCGACATCCCAAGTGGTGCTTACCGCCATGTCGGGTGTCGACATGATTCGTGCCAATCTGCAAAACGGAAATCTCGATGTGGCAATTACAGATCGCGTCGCCATCGACCAATATGCCTTTATCGACCAAGATGCCCGCGCCGGCTTACCAGTCACCTACTTCCGTAGTCCCGTCTGGGAGCACATCGATTACAACCTCGATGTGCAAATCCTGCAAGACATCAAAGTACGCCGCGCCTTGGCCTATGGGTTTAATCGCCAAGCACTCGCCGACACCTTGTTCAATGGACGCTCGCCGGTGCTTGACAGCTGGTTGTTGCCAGAGCAACGGGGCGATGTGCCTGCAGACCAATTAACGCTGTATCCATTCGATCCCGAAACAGCCAGTGAATTGCTCGATGCTGCCGGCTACCCAATGCGCGATAGTGGCGTGCGTGTATCGAAGCAAGGGGTGACCTTGACCCTCGAATTAATCACCACCACCGGTAGTCCACTGCGCCAAGAAATCGCCGATCGCTTCAAAAGTGATATGCAGACTATTGGTGTCGAAATCAATGTACGCACATTACCGCCCGAAGAGATTTTTGCGCCTAGTGGACCACTCTTTTTACGCCAATTTGAATTAGCCTTATTTGCCTGGATTGCCACCCCCGACCCGGCAGGATTGCAATTGTGGAGTTGTAGTGCAGTGCCGAGCGATATCAATGGCTGGATTGGCAATAATTTTGCGGGGTGGTGTACGCGTGACGCCGATTTTGCGGTCAAAAAAGCAGCCACCTCACTCGACATCGCCGTCCAACGCGAACAATATTTGGCGCAACAAACACTTTTCACCAGCGAACTTCCGTCGATGCCGTTGTTTCAACGCCTCGGGGTGGTCATCACCACCAATAATATGACCGGGGTCAAACCAGACCCATTGGCGCCGATTACCTGGAATATTGCCAGCTGGCAACACGTCACTCCCTAATCCCCTATTGGTAATGCCTGCGTAATGCCTCGGGTATATCATCACTCCAAATGTACAGACAGGAGGATGATATGCGCGAGGCATCAGCATTACTAGGGCTCGTCCGCGTCGACGGCTTAGGGGCACAGCGAATCACCAAGCTCATCGAGTTCTTTGGGAGCGCACAAGCGATTTTGTTGGCATCACATCACGAATTGCACCAGGCCAATATCCCCCCTCAACTCATTAGTGGCATCATGCAACAAGCTCGTCGCGACAACGATGCCGACTATGAAAGAATCAGTCTACAGGGCATCTCAATCCTCGGAATTCACGACCCACACTATCCAGCACTGCTTGCCCAAATCCCCAATCCGCCACTCATCCTGTTTGTGCGCGGGAGTATGACGGCATTTGCGCAACGCAGTGTGGCGATGGTTGGGACCCGCAAGCCGAGTGGCTATGGTGTCGATATTACCCGTCGGTTAGCCCACGACCTCGCCCGCCAAGATGTCACGATTGTGAGTGGGCTCGCGAGCGGAATCGATGCGGTCGCCCATGAATACGCCTTGATTGGCGGCGGGCAAACCATTGCGGTCTTGCCATCAGGAGTGGATTTAATCTACCCCGAACGAAATCGCTGGCTCGCCAACAAAATATTGGCAAGCCGTGGCTCTGCGTTGGTGAGTGAATTTTATCCGGGTACCAAAGCGTTGCCCCCACTCTTCCCCGCCCGCAATCGTTTGATTAGTGGCTTAGCTCAAGGGGTGATTGTCAGCGAAGCCGGCGAAAAAAGCGGCGCCTTGATTACCGTCAAAGCGGCCTTGGATCAAGGACGGGATGTGATGGCGGTACCGGGGTCGGTTTTTTCGGAGCAGAGTGCCGGGTGCTTGGAACTGTTGCGCCAAGGAGCAATTCCGGTACGCAATGCCCACGACGTCTGTGAAAGTCTCGGGTATGCCATCCAAGTGCCAGCCGAAATCAATGACCCGCTGCTACAATTATTGCAAGTACCGCGCCATATCGATGAGCTTTGTCGCATTCTCATGCGTACCCCTGCAGATATGTTGGGAGAGTTGTTGATGCGTGAACTGCGTGGCGAAGTGAGTGATCAAGGGCAAGGGTTTTATGTGTGGCGCAGACAATGATACTAGTCATGCCGGGGCAGTATATAATCAACAGTAATGGTTAAATTGTCCCGAGGATGAAAGCATGAATAATTCGTGGCGTGATTATAATTTTATTTTGCTGGCAGCCCTCGTGGGGCTTACGACATTTAGTTTGGCGATGGTCTATAGTGCGACCCTGCACGACCCGCTGACGGTGGGTTATTTTAGTCGCCATTTGGTAAATTTACTTGTCGGGATTGCCGTCATGGTAGGTATTACCTTTTTGGACTATCACACCTTTCAAAGTTGGACTTTCCCGTTGTATATCGTGAGTGTGGGATTGTTGGCCACCGTGCTCGTCTATGGTAATGTGCTCGGTGGTGCCCAAAGTTGGCTTGACTTCGGTTTGCGCACGGTGCAACCATCAGAACCGATTAAACTGGTCATAATCATGGTACTCGCAGGGTTTTGGGCGAGCCAAGAGCGCTTTAATGGCCAATGGCGACCATTTATTGGTAGCGTATTATTGTTGAGCATTCCATTATTTCTGGTTTTTATTCAGCCTGACTTTGGGACGGCGTTGGTGTTCGGGATGGTCTGGATAATGATGACGTGGGTCGCTGGGATGACCTTTACCCAATTTGGGGCACTCATCGGCGTTGCCGCACCAGTATTTTATTTTGGCTGGACGTATATTTTGGCGCCCTATCAACGGACACGTCTGCTTATCTTTCTTGATCCCATCAAATACGACCCCGAACTCAAATCAGGCGCCTGGAACATCATCCAATCGCTGACAGCGATTGGCGGAGGTGGCTTTAATGGTCAAGGCTGGACCCAAGGAGTGATGAGTCAAGGCAATTATTTGCCCGTCCAATATTCAGACTTTATTTTTGCGATTACCGGTGAGGAATTGGGGTTTGTCGGTACGGGGGTGATGCTCGTGCTGCTCGGGGTGCTGATTTGGCAAGCACTCGATATTGCGGCCAATTCACGTGATTTGTTGGGGCGCTTGATGGCCACCGGCATTGCAGCGATGTTTTTATGTCACGTGTTGGTCAATGCGGGCATGAATATGAGTATTATGCCTATCACGGGTATTCCATTGCCGTTTGTGTCATACGGTGGCAGCTTTACCGTCACGTCGTTTGCGGCGGTAGGATTGCTACAAAGTATCGCGTTATGGCGCCGTAGAATCCATTTTTAAGTCATATTCAGTTGATACAGGAGTACCGCATGAGCGACTATACCGTAGCCGGTGTCAATATCGCCGAAGGGAATCGCGCCGTCGCCTTGATGGCCGCCGCCGTGCAATCGACCTATACCCCGGCGGTGACTGCTGGGCTGGGGGCGTTTGGGGGTTGCTTTGATTTGAGCAAAGCAGTCGATAATCTTGGTGCGGCGATATTAGTTGCCTCGACGGACGGTGTTGGCACCAAAACGCTGGTTGCGGCGGCCTGTAACGACTATCGCACCATCGGGGCTGATTTGGTCAATCACTGTATCAATGATATTTTGGTACAAGGCGCCCGGCCGCTCTTCTTCCTTGATTATATTGCCGTCGACCGCCTCAAGGCCGAACAAGTCGCCACCATCGTACAAAGCCTCGCTGCCGCCTGCAAAGCAGTGGGATGCGCATTGCTTGGTGGTGAAACAGCCGAAATGCCCGGCGTCTATCGTGACAACACCTTTGACCTGGCTGGCACCATTGTGGGTGTGGTTGATCGGACGGCGATGCTGCCACGCAACGTGGGGGTCGGCGATGTGATTTTGGCGTTACCAGCGGATGGACTGCATACCAACGGCTACTCGTTGGCCCGCAAAATCGTACCAGCCCTTGGTGGCTATGATGCCCGCCCTGCCAGTCTCAATGGCCAAAGTGTGGGCGAGGCGCTGCTCGTACCGCACCGCTGCTACATCCCCGAATACACGGCGCTCACTGCTGCTGGTGTCACCATTCATGCTTTGGCGCATATTACGGGTGGTGGAGTGATTGACAATCTGCCACGGATTTTGCCAGCGGGGTGTGGGGCGGTTATCAATCGTGGTAGTTGGCAAATTCCAGCGATTTTTGAACTGTTGGTACAAGCGGGGCAACTCAACGAAGAAGTTGCCTACCATGCATTCAATATGGGATTAGGCATGCTGGTAGTAGTCCCAGCGGATGCCGTGGTAGCCGCATGCGCGGCAGTGCCCGTAGCCCGCGTGGTCGGCGAAGTGGTGGCGGGGCAAGGAGTCGCATTGCAATGAGCACTACATATGCCAGCATCCAGCGCCCTGATGGGCGGATTGTCGCCTATAGCGACAGTGGTCCCCAGGACGGCATCCCCGTATTACTCTGTCATGGACTCCCCGGTGCCCGCAACCAAATCCCCAATACTGCTATCCTTGATCAGCACAAGGTGCGCCTGATTATCATCGATCGGCCGGGCTTTGGGATGTCGACCCCCGACCCCGCGTGTAGTGTCACCCATTGGCGACACGATGCCTTGGCGGTACTTGATACGCTGGGAGTCACGCAGTGCGTGCTGTTACCCTACTCCGCCGGTACGCCATACGCATTGGCGTTGGCGAGCTTGGCACCTGAACGGGTGATACGCATCCACATTATGTCTGGTGTAATTCCCGCCGCAGCCCGTGACCTGCAAAACATGTCGGCGTTTAATCGTTGGTTGCATTCGTTGGGCAACAACCTGCCTAAATTTTGGTTAAAACCGCTGGTTTGGCTACTCAATTCCACCATTGGGATTGGCGCTAAGGCGGGCAAATTTGGTATCTGGTTGATGCGTGGCACATTTACTGCGGCCGAAAATAGTTATGTGGCGGCACCTGAAGGGGTATCATTTCGTGACATGTTGACAGAGAGTTTCCGGCAGGGATTTTTGAATTATTTCACCGAATTCGCCATCGTCGGGGCACCGTGGGGTGTTGATTTCACCAAAATCACCCACCCTGTGAGTTGTTGGTATGGCGATAGCGACTATATCACCCCAGCGAGTGCAGCCCAACGCCTGCAACAAATCTTGCCCCAAACGACGGTGCGCATCTGGCCTGGTGCCGGGCACTTGTTGATTTTTATGCACTGGGATGAGCTCATCGCCAGTCTAGCCACAAAGGTCGAACCATGCAACGTGGGATATTGATTGCCGAAGGCAAAACCAAACAAATCTATGCCCATCCTAGTGACGCCGATTTGGCGATTATCGTCAGCAAAGACGATATCACGGCGGGTGACGGGGCCCGCCGCAACGTGATTGCCGGCAAAGGCTTGATTAGCGGGCGCACCACCGCCAACAACTTTGCCTTGCTGAGTCGGGCTCAGATCGCCAGCCACTTTGTGGCCAACGGCGAGAGCGACGACACCATGGTGGTGCGCCGTTGCACGATGATTCCCCTCGAGGTGGTGACGCGCCGCATCGCCACTGGCTCGTACATCAAGCGCCACCCACACATCCCCGAAGGGCAACGCTTTGACCCGTTGCTTACCGAGTTTTTTTATAAAGACGATGCCAACCACGACCCATTGATGAGCGTCGATGAACTCATTTCGGCCAAAATAACTGACCACCCAACCCTTGCAACGATGACCACCATGGCCCAACAGGTGTTTGCGGTATTAGAAAACGCGTGGCAGGCGCATGACGTGACATTGGTCGACCTCAAGATTGAATTCGGGCGCACCAGCTCCGGCGAATTGGTGGTGGCCGACGTGATCGACAACGATTCGTGGCGGTTGTGGCAAGGGGGCACGAGCAATAACATGCTCGACAAACAGATTTATCGCAACATGCGTGAAGTCACCCCCGAGGGGCTCGAACGGCTGCGCCAAACCTACCTCACCGTCATGCAGTTGACGGATCATTGGCGATAGCTTGCGTCATCGACGAGTGTGGCCATCACTACCAAATTGTGGTGTTTGCCAAAGCGGTCACGGGCATGATTGACGAGGGTGCCTTCGATGCGGAAGCCGAGGCGTGAAAAAATAGCTTGACCGCTCCGCTGGGCTTCGAGCATTTCGACCACTACTTTGCTGGCTTGGAGCTTTTTGGCTTCTTCAAAAATCACCGCGCCGATGGCGCGCCCCAACCCGACCCGCCGCCAGCCTTCGCCGATAATCAGTTGTACCGTGGCCACATGGCTGGTACGACCTGACGACAAGCGGACGGAGGCATAGGCGGCGATTTGGTCGTTTTCGATGGCCACCATTTGGCGCCAATGCTCGGCAGCCGAGGCATTGGCGAGGCGAGCGACGATTTCAGGGCTGCGCAAGTCGTTTTCGAGGTACAACCAATCATCTTGGGGTAAGTCTTGGCCAAAGCGCAACAAGCGCGTTTTGTCGTCGGGTTGGAGTGAACGCACGGCCACCACCCGACCATCATGGAGTGTGACTGGAGGAATTGCGGCGGAATTTGTGTGTGGCATGCATGCACCTTTGCCTATTGCGCTAGTATACCGAAATCACCGAATGATTACACCGGCATATACATTCTTTTGTTATGATAGCTTATCCTACCTGAATATGTGACTTGCCGTCAACGAAAGAGCCTCCACATGAGCACCTTACCCCATTGGCGCATGGATACGCCGTTTGCTGGGATTGATGATCCCGCCCTCACCACCGCTATCACCAGCCTCGATGACACATTAACCACACTTACCACCCACTACGACAGCCACCAGGTCCAAAAACACGATGGCCCAGTACAGGTGGCAGCTGACGTGGTCGAAACGATTTTGACCGCCACGGGTACTGCCATGGAGCAAATCCGCACCCTCAACGCCTACATCTACTGCTTCGTCAGCACCAATTCCCGCGATGGGGTGGCCCAAGCCCGCCTGAGTGAGTTACGCCAGCGCCTAGTGCGCTTTAGTCAGCTCAGCACGCGCTTGACGGCCTGGGCGGGCTGCCTCGATATCGCCAGCCTCGTGGCGCAATCGACGATTATTGCCAATCAGCAATTCATGCTCGAAGAAGCAGCCCGGCGGGCACAGCACCAGATGTCACCCGAGGCTGAAGCCTTGGCCGCCGAACTGAATGTGAGTGGTGGTGGAGCCTGGGCGCGGTTGCATAGTAATTTGACGTCACAACTCAGTGTCCCGTTTGCTGGCAAAACCCAGCCGATGAGTGCCATCAGAGCCTTGGCGTACGACGGCGACAGCGAAACGCGGCGGGCCGCGCATGATGCCGAAATATCCACCTGGCAGGTGCAATCGATGCCCCTCGCCATGGCGATTAACGCCATCAAGGGCGAAGTCAATACCCTCGCCAAACGGCGGGGCTTTGCCAGCCCGGTAGATATTTCGTTGCAGGACAATCGTATCGATCGCGCCACCCTCGATGCCATGATGGGGGCGGCCCACGACAGCTTCCCGCTGTTCCGGCGCTACCTCAAAGCCAAAGCCAAATTGTTGGGCGCAGGTACGCAATTACCGTGGTACGACTTGTTTGCGCCGGTGACGACGGGCGGCAAAAGTTGGGAATACACCGAGGCCTGCGAGTTTGTGGCCACCCAGTTCCACGCCTATTCGCCCCGCATGGGGGATTTTGCGCGGCGGGCATTTGCCGAAGGTTGGGTCGATGCCGAGCCGCGCATGGGCAAAGTGGACGGGGCGTTTTGTATTGGCTTGCAACACGACCAATCACGGGTGCTGATGAACTACAAGCCGTCGATTGGTAGCATTATGACGTTGGCGCACGAATTGGGACACGCCTACCACAACCTCAATTTGGCCAGCCAAACCCCGCTCAACCGCGATACCCCGATGGCGCTGGCCGAAACGGCCAGTATTTTTTGTGAAACACTGACCCAAGCGGCGGCGCTGACCCATGCCGATGCCACCGGCAAGCTGGAGATCCTCGAATCGTCGTTGCAACGCTCGTGCCAAATCGTGGTTGACATTACCAGTCGCTATTTGTTTGAAACACGGCTGTTTGCCCAACGCCAACAGCGAGAATTGTCGCCCGATGAGCTGTGTGGGCTGATGACCCAAGCCCAAAAAGAGACCTATGGCGATGGGCTACAAGAAGCGACGCTCCACCCCTATATGTGGGCAGTCAAAGGGCATTATTACAGCACCGGACGCTCGTTTTACAATTATCCCTACATGTTTGGGCAATTGTTTGGCACGGGGTTGTATGCGCTGTATCGCAACGATCCCGGCAGCTTCACGCCGCGCTACGACGATTTGCTGGCGGGCACCGGGCGGGCAGATGCGGCCACACTCGCCAAAACGATGGGGATTGACATTACCCAGCGGGCGTTTTGGGAAGGAAGTCTGGCCGTGGTAGCTGATGAAGTGACCCAATTCGAGGCCGTCGTAGCAGCGCTGCAGTAAGCATGCGCAAACCACCCTGTGGCGGGTTGTAACCTGTTACAGGGTGGTTTTTGAGAGACCAGCGCACCACAGCGAATGTCTAGCGACTTATTCACGACCGCGCCAGTAGTTTTTTTCACAAAAAAATAAGCTGTGGCATGGGCAGCCGAAACCACACTATCGCCACAATCATACGTTACAAAAGGGCGAAATAATGAAAGCGACCGAAGCCAAGTTGCTTGACTTCCTGAAAAAAGCCCCTCAACTCATCATCCCCATTTACCAGCGCACCTATGGCTGGGGGGAGCGAGAATGCCGGCAACTGTGGGATGACATCGTGCGCTGTGGTAGTAGCGACAGCATCCCCGTGCACTTCATCGGCTCGATTGTCTATATATCGGCGGGGCTGGGGACGGTCATCCATCAATCGCCGTTGTTGATTATTGATGGCCAACAGCGCCTGGCGACGATTTCGTTGTTGCTCGCCGCCATTGCCGAAATCATCGGCACGAGCGAGCCGCATACCGGCTTTAGCAAACGGCGCATCCGCAACTACTACTTGGTCAATCCCGAAGAAGAGGGGGAGCGCCACCCCAAGTTGTTGCTGTCGCAGACCGATCGCGATTCATTGATTGCGATTGTGACCCAGCGCCCATCGCCAGCCCAGGCGTCGGTACAGATTCATGCCAATTATGCCTTGTTTGCCCAATGGTTGGCCGACAGCAAAACAGATCTGGCGGTGGTCTGTCGCGGTTTGGCCAAATTGGTGATTGTCGACATTGCCTTGACGCGCGACCAAGACAATCCGCAATTGATTTTCGAAAGTATGAATGCCACCGGCAAGGAGCTGAGCCAGGCTGATTTGATTCGTAATTTTGTGTTGATGGGGCTCGAGCCGCCAATCCAAACCCGGTTGTATCACGATTATTGGCGCCCGATTGAGCATGACTTTGGCCAAGCGGCCTATAGCAGTCACTTCGATGCGTTTATGCGTTATTATCTGACGGTCAAAACGGGAGAATTAGCGGCGCTTAATGCCGTCTATGAGGCCTTCAAAGCGTATGTACGCAATATGCATCATGTGGATGGGAATGACCAACCGCAAATAATTGCCCTTGTGCAAGACGTCCGAGCCTATGCGCATTATTATTGGGCGCTGGCTCTCGGTAACGAACCCGACCCGCAGCTCAACGAAGCCTTTGCCGACCTACGGGAACTCAAAATCGAGGCGGTGTATCCGCTGCTCTTGACGCTTTATCATGACTATCAAAATAGCTTGTTGGGGCTGGGCGAATTTTTAGTCTGTCTGCGCATGCTGGAATCGTACATGTTCCGGCGGAGTGTGTGTGGCATCCCATCCAATTCACTGAGCAATACATTTATCACCCTCGCACAGCGCATTGATAGCACACGCTACAGCGAAAGTCTGCAGGCGTTGTTGGTGCTGCTCCCGTCGTACCGGCGCTTCCCGTCGGACGACGAATTTGGGCATGAATTGCAACACCGCGACCTCTACAACTTTCGCCAGCGCAATTACTTGTTGCGCCGGCTTGAGAATCACCGCCGCCAAGAACGTATCTCACTGGCAGAATACACCGTTGAGCATATCCTGCCACAAAATCCCCAATTATCGGCGGCCTGGCGTGACGCACTTGGCAGCGATTGGCAACATGTGCAACAGCGGGTGGTACATACGCTCGGCAACTTGACGTTAACGCGCTACAACAGTGAATTCCGCGACCGGTCGTTTGGCGACAAACGCGATATGCCCAGTGCTCCCGAAAAAGGGTTGCGCTTTAGTCCACTCCATCTCAATGTCGATTTTGCCCAGCTCGACACGTGGAACGAAATCACCATCACCCAACGGGCGGCCCGACTGGCAGCCCGGGCGCTGACGGTGTGGCAGGCCCCGGCGCTGGCGCAGACCGTGATTGATCAGTACCGTACCCAACGCCCGAGCACCGCCTATAGCATCAACGACCATCCGGCGTTGTTGACCGCCACACTCTACCCGTTGTTTGATGCATTGCGCAAAGCGGTGCTGGCATTGGATCCGTGTATTAGCGAAGAGTTTCGCAAACTCTATGTGGCCTACAAAGCCGAAAGAGTGCTCGTGGATGTAATACCGCTGAGTACCACGCTCAAAATCACGCTCCACGCCCCACAAGATGAGCTTTACGACCCATTACAGCGCTGTCGCACCAATAGCGACCGACGGGAATCACAAATAGTACTAGCGACCCACGACGATATTCGCTATGTAATCGAACTCATACGCCAAGTATTGGATATGCAGTTAAACAGCGAATAAATGGAACATTGAGAATGCCTCTGCGCGATATAAATCGGTATGACGCAGCGACGGGACAGCAAAACAACGGCAGAAGTGGAGCGGGAAATGACTCGGTGCCCTCTGCGTCCTCTGTGCGAGACAACTGAATTACCTATGCAGGAGCTGTGGTATTAAAACGAGCTAATGTTGGTGACGACCTGGGTATTAAAGCGGTACAAGCGGGCGGGGCGATGGGCACCATCGCGGAAGGTCTGATCGGTTTCGTGGATAATCTCGAGCCCGAGAATTTTTTTGCGAAAGTTGCGCTTGTCGAGGGGGTGTGACACCACCGCCTCATAAGCCGTCTGTAATTGCGACAACGTAAATAACTCGGGAAGTAAGGCGTAAATCGCATTGGTATAACTAATTTTACTTTTTAGGCGTTCGTGCGCATATTGAATTATTTGAGCATGGTCAAAAGCAATTTCGGGCAAGGCATCGATAGGGAAGAATTGGGGATAGTGGGTATCACTGCGTAACTGAGGCATAATATTGCGCCCTAGTGCCATATAGGTGACCGACACCGCATGGCCACGGGGATCACGGGCGACGGTATCAAACGTATAAAGTTGTTCCACCACCCCACAATCAGCAAGCTCAATCCCTGCTTTGGCAGCGACGATCCGAGTCATTGCGGTGAGCGTGGTTTCACCGGCACTCACATAGCCACCAGGCAAAGCATGGATGCCGGCAAAGGGTTGATTGGTACGAGCAATCAACAACACGGCTAATTTTTGTTGTACTAATTGAAAAACCACACTGTCGACGGTGACGATGGGGGAGCTATACGTTGTATTCATCATCGTTCATCTTTTGCGCGCACCAAAGCAACAAACCTTGCTACTACGCATCATTCCATATTGCTGCATTCAATAAATCCGATGGCATGCGCCAATCACCACGGGGGCTCAAGGCCACACTGCCTACTTTAGGACCATCTGGCATCACCGAGCGTTTGAATTGACTACCGGCAAAGCGTTTGATAAACACGTGTAGCCATTTGGCAATCACCGCTGGTGTATAGGCATCACCAAAGGCCTGTTGTGCCAACAGTGCTATTTTGGCGGGGCGGTCACCCCAACGCACCAAATGATACAAAAAGAAATCATGCAGTTCGTATGGGCCAATAATATCTTCGGTTTTTTGGCTTACTTCGCCAGCCTGGGTGGTGGTTAATTCGGGGGATACGGGGGTGTCGAGGATGTCAACCAACACGGTCGTCACAGCGGGGTTAGATTGGGTGTGGGCCACCTGTTGCACCAAATACCGCACCAATGTTTTGGGGACACCAGCATTGACGTGGTAATGACTCATGTGGTCACCGTTGAATGTACACCACCCCAACGCGATTTCGCTCAAATCGCCCGTGCCCAACACAAATCCGCCTAGTTGGTTGGCTTTGTTAAACAAAATACTAGTACGCAGGCGCGCTTGTACGTTTTCGTAGGTAATGTCTTGGCTGACACCATCATGGCCAAGGGCGTGCAATTGCCCTACCACCAATTCACCAATCGGAATTACCTGGTTGGCAATGCCATACAACGTGGCCAGCGTCACCGCATTGGATTGGGTGCGATCAGAGCTGGCTGCTGCCGGCATAGTATAGGTCCGCAAGACATCTGCCGGTTGGCGGCCAAGGATTGTGGCGGCCTGACAGGCCACCAAAAACGCCAAGGTCGAATCAAGTCCACCGGACAACCCGAGATGAAGGAATGGGGCGCGGGTGGCGCGCATCCGTTGCGCCAAGCCGTGGGCTTGGATGGCGAGGATGTGTTGTAGGCGGGCGGTACGGGCGGATTGGTCTTCGTCACTGGGCAAAAAAGGATAGGCGTTGACGACTGGTTGCGGCATGGAAGTCGGCACTGTCATCGTCGTCGCGACCACCTGATACCCAATATGATTGGCGCGATTGGAATCACGGCGCCGGTCGAATTGCAAGTGCTCGATGTCAATGTCGCTGCTGGTGATGCGTTGATCGCGGGCAAAGGGTTGGCGTTCGGCTTGGATGCGTCCATTGCTACAAATCAACTGATGACCACTCATCACCACATCCATGCTGGATTCAGTCCAATCACAACCCGCATAGACATAGCCACACACCAGTGTGGCCGATTGCATGCTGACCAAGTTCCGTCGGTAGCTGGCTTTGGCGACTAATTCGGGGGATGCCGAAGGGTTGGCGATAATCAAGGCGCCTTGGTCGACGAGCATGCGGCTCGGCGATTGATTGACCCACAAATCCTCACAGATTTCGATGCCCACCAATACTCCGGCAACCGTAAACAACAATTGCGTGCCAAATGGGACGAGGTCGTCACCAAATGCGACGGTGGTATTGGGTTGGTGCCAGGTTTGATACCAACGTTTTTCGTAAAACTCGCCATAACTGGGCAAAAATTGTTTGGGGACGATACCACAAATCCGGCCATCGGCAAGGATGGCTGCACAATTGTACAATCCATTCCCCACACACAACGGCAAGCCCACAATCATGGCGGTCGTAGTAGTGGTGTGTTGTGCCAATTGCATCAAGGCCTGTTTGGCATGATGCAACAACACATCGTGTTGCACCAAATCACCGAGCGAATAGCCGGTGATGGCGAGTTCGGGGAATACGACGAGTGCGGCGCCGGCAGCAACTGCGGCAGCATATAATTGCGTGATTTCGCGGACATTACTCGCCACATCAGCGACACTCACCACTGGGCACGCAGTAGCGACACGGATATATGCGGTTGTCGGAATATACGGTGTCGTCATGATGGTTGTCCATTACAATCGATTGTTACTGCTATCTTAGCAGGTAGTGCGGCAATTCGTTATGCAGGTGGGATAACCATTTGTTGGAGCAGCTCCACGATGCCATTGGTCAATTGGTGCTGGTGGATTTGTTCATCAAATGGCCATGTCGCAATATGGGCAACTTCAGTGGCACGAAATTGCGCAAGCGTGGTGCGCAGCGTATCGTTGTCCATTTTACAAAAAAACCGCATACAGCGCTTGCGGATGGTCGCATCACTATCGTAGAGCGCATACGCGCGAATCGTATCGTCAGGATGCAACAACACGTATCGGATACATTGCTCTTTGGTCACCAACGGCAATATGTGCCAATACGGCACAAGCGTCTGCGGCGCAGCATTGGCTAATTGTTTGAGACATTTGTGGACCGCGGCATGGGCACCAAAATCAGGCTGGAGATATAACTCCCATAAACGGCGCATAATTACATCATCGACAATGGTTTTTTCGATACACGCGACCCCGAGACACACAAAAAAAATCTGGGGCGACGCGAGCAAGGCCCACACCAACGTCACAAATTCTGGGTGATTCCGGATGATTGTACGAATACTTTTGATGTATTCGTGATTCCCATGGAATACATTGAGCGTATGTAATGTCGTCAACGCCGCCATTATCGCGGTACTGTCACCGCACAAATAAGCCTGCACGAGGTGGTTGACGTACGCTAATTCGCCATGACAAAAATACGGCGCAGACTCATTGATATCGGGAATAAAGTGGTACGCCGCTAAAATTGCCGTAGCGTTATAACTGACCACCTTACGTACATCGCCCACTGCTTGACGCATTACCGTGACAACGAGTGGATGTTGATACCGTATCAATGACGTCACCGCCGCATTCGCAACCCCTAGTACCGGTGAACAAATGAGCACCAATAATGGAGGCAACGCATCGGGGTCAGCAATGATGCCCAACGCATATATTGCGGGAATCATAAAATCCGAGCGTGTAGCAATTTCGTTGAGTAATAACGGGACGGACTGAGTGACACGTGCTCTGCCAAGGATACGAATTGCCTGTTTTTTGATGTGTAACACGGAGCTTTGGTAGCGGGCCAATAACCACTCAATTCCCATGGAGTCTTGACGGGCGGCAAGTATTTCTACGGCTTTATAAACTATCGACTCATCATCATCAGCGAGACAACCCTGGAATACTTCGATAGGAATCGGTACGGGTGTGTTGTTGATGACATCTAATACCAACAACCGCACAGCCCTGCTCCGATCACGGAATCCACGACGTACATACATCAAGAAATCGTCAGACTCCCATTGCAGTACGACTTTAAATGCGGCCAAGCGTACGGCATCAACTGGGTCCATCAAATGAGTCACAACGTGTGTGTCAACCCCACCGTCGCAACGATTCCATACCCACAATGCGGCAATCCGAATCGTCGCACTCGGCGAATCTATTGCAATCGACAACTGTGCCCTGACCGTAGGCGATACACAATCGTCTGCGGTCAGGGCTTTTAGGGCAGCGATGCGGACATCGTCGTCACTCGCTTGGAGTTGCGCACATATATCAGTCAACAGCACCCCATTCATCGCCTACACACTCGCTATCGGTAAATAGACATGCGTGAGTACGACCCACCCAATCACTTTTTGGGCTGGATTGACGTAGCATTGTACGCCCACTCCGCCCAAACTATAGGTTGCCATACTTACTAAGCGGCCGACCGCAGTACACATCTGCTGCTCGTAGCGCGTAACTTGGGTCCGGTCTTGCCACAAATCGGGTAATTCGGCAACTTGTAACATCGGTTGCGCCAAATTCGTCATCCCCACTTGTTGCACACATGCTAACGTTTGTTGCTGATTCATGGTGACATCACGATGAATCGCTGGGTTCGCCCACGACCACAACCAAGTTCCGTTGTGTCCACAAAACGAACCAATCATGGTAAACGGAGCCACCGCTACCACGGTGCCGTGACGGCGGTACGTCACGGTTTTGTCGACTTGAGATAACTGCCAATCACAGCGCGACAAACCATACTGTGCGTCCAATCCTTGTTGTTGCCCCCGCAACCACATTTGACAAAATTCCATCATTTCGGCGGCCCCTGCCCGCGCTCCACGCATAAAACCTCACTTACTCAAATGATCCTATCTTTATTATAATCATTGTTTAATCCACAAATGTGCATTTTTGATTAAATTTTCAGCGTAAAAACAGCAGATATGGGACATGTACTGCATCAAGGGGATGGGTTATAGATGCACTATTTGACGGCATCATTCAATAAAAGTTGCATAATCACCCCCAACAGCATCGTACCGAGAGTACCGCAAGAATTATGTTGCGGCCGGTGCAGTGCGATCGGTAGACTATTTATGGTTTTTGCATGAAATCACAATAAAATGCTATTATGAAGGCAATCGTATCAGTAGGCCTTATAAGGAATCATCATTATGCAACCACTGAATGCACTGCTTATTGGCGCCGGGGGCATGGGTCGCACGTGGGCCAAAAACCTCGTCGCAAACCCAGATGTTTGTTTGGCTGGCTGGGTCGATATCCGACCTGAGGCAGCAGCCCAGGCAGCGCGGGACTTGCAGATAAGTGCGGGGTACTATGGTGATTCACTTGCGACGGCGCTGGCCACCGTCAAACCTGATTTTGTGGTGGATGTCACGATTCCCGAGGCGCATCACGATGTGACGCTGACCTGTTTGAATGCAGGAATTCCCGTGATTGGCGAGAAGCCAATGGCGGTATCGATGGAACAAGCCCAGGCCATGGTAGCAGCCGCAGAGCGCACGGGAGTGCGCTATATGGTCAGCCAAAGCCGGCGCTATGATGCCCGATTGTGGGCCTACCGCAATTTAATCCAACAAGTGGGCGAAATCGGCATTCTCGATGCCGATTTTTATATTGGCGCGCATTTTGGCGGATTCCGCGACGAAATGGCCAATGTACTGTTGCTTGACATGGCGATTCACACCTTTGATGCCGCCCGGTATTTACTGGGCGATGCCACACCGGTATCGGTGTATTGTGAAGAATTCAATCCGCGGTGGAGCTGGTACAAAGGAGCGGCAGGGGCCACGGCTATTTTTGAGATGGCCAATGGCGCCCGCTTTACGTACCGCGGTTGTTGGGCTGCCGAAGGCCAACATACGTCGTGGGAGTCGGAGTGGCGCGCAGTCGGCGCACAAGGAAGCGCCAAATGGGATGGGCATGATGCCATTAGTGCGGATGTGGTGGTCGAGCAGGGAGGATTCCATGCCAAATGCCATCACTTCACGGCGACGGCGGCGAGTGACATTGCGCATGGGATTGCCGGTTCACTCAAAGATTTCGTGAATAGCTACCGCACTGGTGCCACTCCAATGGGAGATTGTCGTGACAACATCAAAAGCCTTGCTATGGTATTTGGCGCCATTGAGTCAGCTAGAACAGGACGACGAGTAGTTTTATGATTTTTGCGTCACCTATTTTTCTTTTTTTCTTTTTCCCACTCACGGTAATTGCCTATACCCTCGTACCACTCAAATGGCGCAATGCACTGCTATTGATTGCTAGTGTGTTGTTTTATATGAGTGGATCGGGGCCGTATATTTTGGTCATTATTGGCTTAACTATATTTAATAGCGCAATAACACCATATATCGTTGATAATCGGCGCATGTTGGGTGGGGCGATTACCGTCAATTTGGTACCACTCATTTATTTCAAATATGCTGGTTTTTTTGAGCGGATATGGCTCGATGCAGTTGGGATAAGCAACCCAAAAACAATAGCAGTATTATTGCCATTAGGAATTTCGTTTTATACTTTCCATGCGATTTCGTACCTCATCGACGTGGCACGGCGACGGATTCCCGTCAAAACCAATGTCAATTCATATTTACTCTACATGCTCTTTTTTCCACATTTGATTGCCGGGCCAATTGTGCGCTTCAAAGAAATCAGCAGTCAATTTATCCTCGAAAACCGCCGACTTCGCCCGCAAAATGTGAGTAGTGGGTTGCAGTTGTTTATCTTGGGGTTTTCCAAAAAAATCCTCATCGGCGATCAATGTGCAGCGATTGCCGATCGGGTATTTAACCAACAAATCACCTTGTCGAGTGCCAATGCGTGGTTGGGGATTTTGGCGTATACCATGCAGATTTATTTCGATTTTTCGGGGTATAGCGATATGGCGAGTGGACTAGCGCGGATTTTCGGCTTTCGCTTCCCGCGCAACTTCCGGCGGCCGTATAGTGCCCAGAGTATCACCGAGTTTTGGCAACGCTGGCATATTAGCTTGTCGCGGTGGTTTCGCGATTATGTCTATATTCCACTGGGGGGCAATCGGCGCGGGCAGCGACGTACGTTATTCAACCTGTGGGTAATTTTTGTGTTGTGTGGTTTGTGGCACGGGGCCAATTATACGTTCTTGGTGTGGGGTGTCGGTCACGGCATCTGGATGGTCGTGGAGCGCCTAGGCTGGTGGCGGCCACGGGGCTGGTGGGGGCAACTGTGCACATTTGTGATAACGATGCTGCTTTGGGTGCCGTTCCGAGCCGAATCACTCAGTCAAACTTGGCAATTATGGTTAGCCTGTATCAAATGGCAGACGACGTTGGTAAGTGTCGACACCGTAACCCTAATTGACCCCAAACGGATATTTTTGCTTGTCCTCGCCTTATGTATCTGTGGTATGCCCAATCGCACATTTGTGCAATGCAAGCTGTTTTGGCAACAGCGGCCACTCTTGCGCGCGAGTGCATTGAGTGTCAGCTTTGTACTCGCAATTTTGGTTTTAATTGATCAAGGATTTACGCCGTTTATTTATGCAAATTTTTAGGGTGTATGCGCTATGAAAAACTACATTATCATCACCGTATATGTGTGTATGAACCTATTGTGTGTGGGTATACTCTGTTGGTTGATTCAACAACCAAGCCAATCCCAGTATTTAGCACGCCAACTTGATACGATTGACGGATTGGTACGCAACCTTGAAACGAATCACCAAGGTGATGAGTTTCGCTGGTTGAGCGACGATGTAGCGATTACGGTACCCAAGCCGACTCAAACAGGGATTGTCCGCATGCATATCTGGATCGCACCAGAGCGCATTGTAACGGCCATTCAAGTAGGAGATTATCGGTTATCAACGGCGCCTTTTTTGGCACTCCAATCACGTCGGGTTGCGCTATTAGTGACACCATCAGTAACGCAATCTTCGCTATTACCTATCAAATTCAATTTTAAACCCAACCAAAACACCGCACCGATTGCGTGGGCGTTTGCTCGTGGCGATTGGAGTAGCACCACCGTACAACCATACCCCCAACCACAACTGATATTATTTGTGGTTATCACCCTTTTCATCACGACGCTCACATGCTATCGCATCAGTACCCAACCACTCACGAGCATGCTCGTTGCGGGATTAGTACTGTTGATAATTGTGGTTGTGCCAACCACAATTAGTGCAACTGTTGCGTGGATTACCGACCAACCAACGTTATTCAATCATTTATGGATTTTGGCGATTGCGTGGGTTATTTGGTATTGGAAACACCCAAACTTGTTGGTCTTTATTACCCGCACATCGACCCAAGCCCGCGTTGTTTTTGTGGCATATGGGATGATAACATTGATTCCGGTGATTGGGATGATTACTCCAGCTGAATCAACGAGCATCCAAATCACAGAATTACGCCAATTACAAGCATGCCCAGATCGTTGGAGTGGTGAGCGTTGGGATATAGCGGCTAATTTTGCGCTACTATCACAATGTATCACTGATCATATCGGTTGGCGCAACACTTTTATTCGTATCAAAAACGAGATTGATTACCAAGTATTTGGCGTGTCGAGCCGCGTCTATTTCGGCAATAATGATTTTTATTTTATGCGTCGCTGGAGTGACGATAGATTTTCTTCGCTCCAAGAAATCCTGCATACACCGCATCAACGGCAAAAATTACTCACCACAATACAACAAATTAATCAAAACTATGCCAAACACGGCATTCATGTCATCATGGTTATTGCGCCGAGCAAAGAATTCATTTACCCAGAAAATCTCCCGTGGAATGCACCAAAATACGATTATCAGATGGTACGCGACTTCGAAACTGAAATGGAAGCAAGCGGGCTTGATGTGATTCGCGCGTTTGATTTGTTGCAGAAACACAAAACAGACGTCCCGTTGCTCTATCATAAGCGTGACTTCCATTGGAATGATTTAGGGGCGTACTATGTCGCACATGCCATCACGGATCGCGTTGCCCAACACCAAAAAGTCGCTAGTCCATGGAATCACCCGCTTGATATCTGTACGATGACACGCAAAGCAAGTGACCAAAACTTTGCTGCACTATTGTCGAATACCAATGCGTATGCAGCAGCCTATTGCCAAATCACAACGATGCCCAATGGCACACCATGGATTTTAGAAAACCGCTTTAACCGTGACGTGCATATATGGCGGGCAGAGCCCCCCTCACCCACGCAAGTGCTTGGTCCATTAGAAATTAATGGCGATAGTTATAGTAATTACTTCAAAACTTCAGGATTAGAACGCTACTTCAATTTCGTAGTCATTACACAATTCAACGATTGGCATGATGCATTTTCACCAGAACATCTAGCGCATTTGCAACGCAACAATATCCGCTATGTGGTATGGCAAATGCGTGACGCCAGTTTACCATTGCTCTACAATGATATTTATACTGAATACTAACAGCCAGCATCTGGTGTATAACAATATCAAATAGCACAATCACCGGTTGCATTATGCGCATACCGTGGGAGTACATCGATTATGCGATTGCATGCTACAACGTTGTTTCTCTATCTATTTATGATCATCATCTGTATCTATGGCATAAACTATCGCATTAATTTACCCCAACAGCGTCAATTGCGTGCGACTGATATAGCGTCAAGTGGTAGCAGAACCATCCGTGATATCGAAAAAAGCGATCATGGGGTGCTCTTTCGCTGGCTGAGCGATACGGTCACATTAGCCGTCGCCCAGCCAACAAGTGCGGGAATTTTGACCTTTGATTATTGGATTGCACCTGACCGTGTCGCAACGGCATTACGCCTCAACACCACCACGATTGCACTCCCGCCCACAGCAGCGCTCACGCCACGGCATATCGCAATACTCGTATTTCATGCAGATGGTATACCGCAGACGAGTATTGCAATGCAATTCACTCCCATGTCCAAAGCGCCTATTGCATGGGCATTTACCAAGGCCAATTGGCACACAGTGACACCGATACCCCATCTTGCAATCTTGGTGGCAATCGGATTACTATGGGGACTAAGTGCGCTTTCATTGCAACGCATTTGGCAACGACACTGGCTGAGCGCAACGGGGGCAAGTCTGATAGTCCTGATGGCAATTAATACCCAGTCAGTGCTTGCACAAACGATTACCTTGATTCAACACAATCCGCAATTCTGGCGGAATTGTATAGTGATTGGATTGGGATGGGGACTGTGGTATCTCATTCACCCACGGGTAATTTGTTTTTTGACAATGGCCTCGCCTGGACAACGCCTCACGATAGGGCTCTACGCTATACTCACGTTATTGCCATCGATTGGTATCTTTTTTACTCCTGAACCTACAAGTATTGCGGTGCAAGAGCAACGCCAACGCCAAGCGTGCCCTACGCAATGGAGTGGTAGTGATTGGGATATTAGCCCAAACTTCGCAGTGCTAGCGCAATGTGTCTCGGATAATATTGGGTGGCGAAGCATCATGATTCGGAGCAAAAACGAAATTGATTATCGCTTGTTTGGGGTATCGAGTCGGGTTTATTTTGGCAAAAACGATTTTTATTTTTTGCGCCGCTGGGGTGACGAACGATTCCCGTTGCTCCAACAAATAACCCAAGACCCGGTGCAGCGTAATCAACTTCGTCAGCTAATTCAGACGATAAATGACACATATGCGGCCAATAATATCCATATGATTTTGCTGATAGTACCCAGTAAAGATATTATATATCCCGAAAATTTACCGTGGTATGCACCGCGCTATGATCCACAAATGGTAAAAAACCTCGAATTCGATCTCCATGACGCAGGTGTTGACGTGATCCCGGTAACAGATATATTGCAGCAACACAAACAAGACGTGCCGTTGTTATATCACCAACGGGACTTTCATTGGAATGATATGGCTGCCTACTATGTGGCACAAGCAGTCGTCACACGGATTGCCGACCTCGAACAGCGCGCCACACCGTGGCCAATAGCGCCACCACAGTATCATTTAATGTGGAAAAGTGCCGCAGACCAGCATTTTGCAGCGCTCCTACTCAATCGTGATATGTATCCCAAAAGCTATGGAATTGATGCACGTATCCCTGCGCCTGCCACCTGGAATAACGAGTCATTTACCAACCAAAACTTTGTGGTGTGGCGCACACCGACGCAACATCCCCAATCAGCATTACCCAACCTTGCAATTACGGGTGATAGTTTCAGTACATACTTTCGCAATGTGGGAATGGAACCGTATTTCGATACAATTATTACTACGTCCGGAGTGGCAAGCACTCCAGTGTTATTACAGACATTGCAACTCAATGGCATCAAATATGTGGTGGTGCAATTACGCGATGTCAGTTTACCGTTATTGATTAACCACCAATATGAGCAATAACACACCCGTTGAGGAAGAAAAAATCATCACTGTACCAAAGTACAATGATGATCTGGGGTAACTGGAGCCGACAACGAGACTCGAACTCGTGACCTGCTGTTTACAAGACAGCTGCTCTACCAACTGAGCTACGTCGGCACCGCATAGAATAATACCATGTACACCCACCAACGTCAACCGTGTTATGATGCAATCATCACTCGTACGTGTGGTTTAGAGGATAGTCCCATGCAAGATGTACTTGTTCAACTCGATGCAAGTTTTGACCAGAGACCGTTTTATATAATCGTGGCATGGTTACGGCATCGTGATTCCCAGGTAATCATTGGTGAGCCATTAGCCATCATCCAAGATGGCGATACGCGCAAAGTCATATCAGCACCCTGTAGTGGACGCATCGTGGCAATATACGCCGACCCCGGTGCGCCGTTACTGCCACGTAGCATTATTGGATTGATTCGCCCAGGCTTACCCCTCGCAATTCCTGCAAGTGGTATCAATAATATCCTGATTGCAGTAGCCCTCATTGCCGTTGCAGTGGTTATCGTCCCAGCCTTGAATGGGATTGCCAATCAATCCACAAACATGGGTACGCCGGCCCCAAGCACCACCACCACCACCAATAGTTGGTGGCCGTTTGATGTTACTCCACAACCAACAGGCATCGCAACACAAGCGACAGATACGTCGATAACAGATGTAACTCCTGCAGCAGAGACACCGCTTGCCACCAATGACACACCGATTCCCGAGATAACGCCGGCAACAGACGTGGTGCCCGCCACAGAAGCAACACTCGAGCCAGCACCGTTACCAGGCACAAATGATTCATTAATCAAACGCATCGGAAGTTTAATCAATGAAATGATTACGCTGACAATCGAAATTCGACCGTGGATTCAAACAATGCGACAGATTAACCCACAAATCAATGAGCAAATGATCATACCCCGCATTATCCGCAATCAAGAAATTATCGAGCAACTCTATGCGATTGCTAACGAAAATAGCACAAACACCGCACTTACACCGATGGAACAACAACTCATAGCCCAACTTGATCAATTTATTGCCCCGTGCACGGCGATTTATCAAGAAGTACAGACTGCCAATGAGCTCAATACCATCCTCCCTGATCTCAGTGAGCAATACATTCAATGCAACAATGGTGCTGATAATTTGGTGCAATATCTCGGTAATCAATAAATATCAACGATAGTCTTGCCCCACAACACCATCCGGGAGTCCCACGACCATCACGTGAGACTCCCGTATAGTGTTGTAATAGGACATACATTTACGGTATAACAACCACGGTTGGAATCGATACCGCACTCCAAGTATTACGAATCATCACCGTATCAATCGTAACTTCACTCCCTTGAGAATAATCGGTTACTCGCAAAAAGCTGACGTGTACTCGCCTGCCCGCAAATGCACTCACATCAACACTTCCGGTACGCACCGGTGTGGTTCTGCAGATATCATTGTATGTGTGCCCAAAAAACAAAACAACGGCATCACACAACAAAAAGTGCTGGGAGGAGTGTTTTATTTCTACACTCCTCCCAGCACAGTGGTGGGCACTTACTTGTGCAATGCAGTCGCATCCATGCTCGTTTTGACGGGGGTCAACACCACGCGGGATACATTGACGGCAGTCAGTGTGCTACTAATGGTGACGTTGTCGATCGTGACTTCGCTCCCCATCGATGAATCGGTGGTCAAGAAGATACTAATCGGGACCCGTCGCCCGGCATAAGCCGAGATGTCGATACTAGCCCGCCCTGGCCGGATGCCCTTACAAATATCCATGCCACCAAGTCGCGTATCATCGACTTCAATGTTCAAGACATCATAGAGACTGCCACAGCTTTCGACAGAATTCACACTCACATCAAACAGCAGTCGTTTGGCATCGGCAGGCAAGGTCACATACTGCGTAATGCGGTCACTAGTGAGGTTGCGGGCAGGGGTCTTGCCACCCAATTTGGCTACACCATTGGCGATGAATTGGCCAGGGCGCTGTCCATCACTGCGGGAATCTTCGTTCCAGCTCCCATCGGCACCATTGGCAAAGTCGGCGTTGAGCAACGTGGTATTGCTGATGGTGGGCCCAAATTTGACGGTATCAATAATCCATGAGCTCGGCTTGAAGCTATCGTTGGACAATTCAAACCGGATTGGCACTGATTGACCAGCCCACGCACTCATGTCGATGACTTGTTGGTTGTAGAGGGTGAGTGGGGACCACTTGCTGCGGTTACACATCCCCCATTGTTTGACGAGGGTATTATCGACGTAGATCCGGGCATAATCGCTCGTACAAATCGATTCCCCTGAATAGAAACCGCTATGCAGGTACAGCGAGGTTTTGTCGCTGGGCACGGTGACTGTCTGTTCGATGGTATCGACGCCGCCGGTCATCCCACCCAACCATGCCACGTATTGGCCGGTCCAGGCAGCAAAGTTTGACCACGAGCCGATAATCGCGACGTTCAGCGAAGAGTTCTCGGTCCAGCCCGTTTTGTAGTCTTCGAAATCACCATTGACCACGCCTTCACCAGTAAATGTGGGACTTGGCGTCGCCGTCAGCGATGGGGTCACCGTCAGTGATGGCGTCATCGTTGGCGTCAGCGTACGGGTACTCGTCAATGTGCGCGTATTGGACGGCGTCGCCGTATTGGTGGCTGTCGCCGATGACGTCGCCGTGCGTGAACTCGTCAACGTTGCCGATGGCGTCAATGTTTG
>CAISXI010000445.1 GCA_903889425.1 uncultured Roseiflexaceae bacterium
GAGCCGGTCGCAGTCCGCAAAGCATTGATGAACTCAACGCTACGGGTGATGGCAGTCGAGAAGCCCAAGCAGTAGTCGGTGCCAAATACGTCGTTGTCCATCGTTTTGGGGATGGCAATCACGCGCACGCCTTCTTTGTACATGCGGACGGCATACGACAACGTATCGTCGCCACCGATGGGGACGAGCGTGTCGATGCCGAGGTGCTCGAGCACCTTGAGCACGTGGGGCGTACAGTCAGCGGTGTTTTTGGGGCCGGTGAACGGGAAGCGCCCCTTCAAAAATTCCGGCATCATCTTTTCGCTGACACGCTGAGGATTGGTGCGCGACGTGTGCAACGTGGTACCGCCGTAGCGGTCAATGGTGCGCACGTGTAATGGCGTCAACGGTGCAGCCCACTCTTCGTTGTTGGTGGGGTCGTCGAGGTTGTAATTGAGCAAACCACCCCAACCACGTTTGATACCGACGACCTCAATGCCTGCTTCGGCACAGCGATTCACGACGGCTTTGATGGCGGGGTTCAATCCCGGGACGTCACCGCCACCGGTCAAAATTCCTACACGCACAACATACCTCCATAACTTCAACATCTATGCGCCAACTCACCTATTTTATGATGAGTAGTCGTACCACACAAAAAACACCGCCGTCGGACATGACCACTGGTCATGTACAAGAGCGACGGTGCTCATTTTTTATTTGCACAACCGATGATTGGTGTAACGACTTAACCGCCACCACCACCAAAACCCATAATACCACCCTTTGTCATTGCCTGCACATCGAGCAGTTCGTCGATGCGTTCGGCGCTGAGCAAGCCCTTTTCGAGTACCACTTCCTTGATGGTTTTGCCCGTTGCCATCGATTCTTTGGCGACGGCAGCGCCATTGAGATAGCCGATTTCGCGGTTGAGAGCGGTGACGAGGATGGCGTTTTTGGCCAACCAGCCATGCGCTTTTTCGCGGTTGGCCGTCAGACCCACCACACAGCGATCGGTAAAGGCAGTGATAGCCCCAATCATGACGTGCATCATTTCGTTGATATTGTGCGAAATAATCGGCATCATCACGTTGAGCTCGAGCTGGCCGGCTTGGGCGGCCAAGGCCACGGTGTGGTCACACCCTTGCACATGGAAGCAGGCCATGTTGAGCATTTCGGCCAGCACCGGGTTGATTTTGCCGGGCATGATGCTCGAGCCGGGTTGAACCGCAGGCAAGCGCAATTCGTCCAACCCCGTCGCCGGCCCTGACGCCAGCAACCGGAAGTCGTTGGCAATCCGAGTTAACGTAATGCACAACGTACGAATCGAGGCCGAGAAATCTGCCGGGTCGGCCATGCTTTGCATCGACTCAAACAAATTCCCCGAGGTACGCAAATTTTGACCAAGCAATCGGCTGAGGGTCACCACCATGCGCGGATGGTATTCGTCGTGCGCATTGAGCCCCGAGCCGGTGGCGGTGCCACCAATCCCGATGCGGCGCAGGCGTTCAGCGGCGGTGGCGACCCGTTCGCGGTCGTTGCGCACGGCGAGGGCGTAGGCGCCAAATTCTTGGCCCATCGTGACCGGCACGGCATCTTGGAGGTGGGTGCGCCCTGATTTAACCACATCGGCGAATTCAACCGCTTTGGCTTCGAGGGCCTCGGCCAAATGATCGATGACGCCCAGCAATTCATTGACGCGCCACAAGGTGCCCAAGCGAATCGCACACGGGATGGTGTCGTTGGTGCTTTGGGCCATGTTGACGTGGTCGTTGGGGTTGACTGGTTTTTTGCTGTCGTCGAGGGCATAGCCGAGGATTTGATTGGCACGATTGGCCAACACTTCGTTCAGATTCATGTTGTGGCTGGTGCCGGCGCCGGCTTGGAAGGGGTCAACCACAAATTGATCGGCATGCTGACCGGCAATCACTTCGTCGGCTGCGCTGATAATAGCGCCGGCGACGGTACTGTCGAGCAAGCCTAGATCACGATTGACTTCGGCCGCGGCCCGTTTGATGACCGCCATCGCCCACACAAAGGCGGGGTAAGGGCGCATGCCACTAATCGGAAAATTGATTACCGCGCGTTGGGTTTGAGCGCCATATAGCGCCGCGGCTGGGACTTGTACCTCGCCCAGCGAGTCTTTTTCGGTGCGAAATCCTTGCGTCATCGCCGTAATTCCCTTATGCTGACGGCAAACCAATTTCTGCGTTCGCCGTACCGTATGCGCGCCAATAGTAGCACGAAACTGCGAAATCGTCGAACGCCACGTTGTTTTGCGGAGAAATACACTTCATGACCATTACTCGTATCGGTGTCGTCGGCTGTGGCCTGATGGGCGCCGGCATCACCCAAGTCCTGGCCGCCGCCGGCTACCCTACCCGCGTCTGTGAAGCCGCCGCCGCCCCGTTGCAACGGGGTCTCGACCGCATCCGCGATGGCTATGCCCGCGCCGTCAAAAAAGGCACTCTGTCGCAAGTCGATGCCGACGCCGCCTTTGCCCGCATCACCCCCAGCCTTGATCGCCGTGATTTGGCCGATTGTGACCTGGTCATCGAAGCCATCGCCGAAGACCTCACCCTCAAAACGACCCTGTTTGCCGAGCTTGACGCCATCTGTGGCCCTCAGGCGATTTTGGCATCCAACACCTCGTCGATTCCTATCCACCAACTCGCCCAAGCCACCACCCGCCCCGACCGCGTGGCCGGCTTTCATTTTTTCAA
>CAISXI010000446.1 GCA_903889425.1 uncultured Roseiflexaceae bacterium
TGTGGGTGAAAACTTGTGTGCGGCCATGACCTTTATCTACCACGGCCAGCACGAAACCGGGCTCGAAATCGCGCGCCGGATATATGCGGCCGTGGCGATTACCAGCCGCTCGCCGTGGAATCAATGGTGTCTGATAAATGCCGAGACGGGGCTGCCGGTGTGGGGCGAAGATTATTATTCCAACATGGTGATGTGGGCCGTACCAATGGCGATGCAACAACAAGGGATTGGTGAATTTGTGCAAGGAGA
This sequence comes from uncultured Roseiflexaceae bacterium, assembly GCA_903889425.1. GTDB lineage: Bacteria > Chloroflexota > Chloroflexia > Chloroflexales > Roseiflexaceae > UBA965. The sequence continues at coordinate 250 of CAISXI010000446.1, forward strand.
TTTTGTGCAGGCGTTGTTGCATCCGGTATCGTAGAGACGCAGTGTAGCGACGCAGTGTAGAGACGCAGCAGGCTGCGTCTCTACACTGCTTCACTTCCGACTTCACTTCCGACTTCAAGCTTCCTACTTCAAACTTCCCTCGGGGCACATCACCCGTGCGGGGCAATGAATGCAGTAATCGGCACGTGGAACGGCTGGATAGTCACTATTCACGATGTGCTGTACGGCTTTTTCCAAACGAAGCATGGTCTGGTGCATGGACGGTGGGTCGTTGGCGATGGTGATTTGTTCGCCACTGCGGACATGATAGACCACCAATTCGCTGGGCTGGGTGCTGGTCTGTTGTTGCATGATGGCATGGGCATACAAGCGTAACTGGTCGCCATGGCGTGCGCTGATACCGGCGCTATCGAGGTCAGTTTTGAAGTCGATAATCTGCGTGGTGGTCAAGCGGTCGATAACCCCACTGAGCTCGACTACCGCCGCTGGCATGTCAATCTGCCAGCGGATGCGTTGTTCGACTTGGTGTGGTTGCGGGGCCTGTTTGCCAAGTGGTGAATCGAGATAGCGTTGTACAAATGTCAATAATTCGCTCTGGATGGCTATGGCGACTGCTTGCCCATAGCGTTGTACGGCGGCTGCCACCAAATCGGCGGCGGTGCCGTTTGGTAGACTGGCATGCGCTTCGACTGTAGCATGGAACAACGTGCCGAGGACGCGGGCGTATCCACTCAGTTCCTCAGGGTCATCGCTAGCCGTCGGTGATTCGGGGATGGGTTCGTTGTCGGTGGGCGCTGCCATATGTGGTTGTGGCAGCACATAATGACCACTTTCGGGGGTAATCGATTGTGCCATAAAGACGCTGTCGTCGTACTCGGCGCTGTAGAGGGCATCGAGGCCGCTCCGGCGCTGAAAGCGATAACGTCGCGGGCATTGGGTGAGTTCATGAATGGCCGACGGCGACAAATTGATAATCCGTTTGCAGGTCAATGGATCTGTTGGCGCGTCATTGATCGATGGTGCCGTTGCCACGGGTTGTGCGCTGATGGCTGACACCGCGTCGATATGACGGCAATCGACACCGTCAATCGGGTTGGCTTGGAGATGATTAAACACCACGGTATATTGCGAATTACTGGTTCTGGTTGTGACATGGGCACTGACCATTAGCCAATGCTTGGCGCGGGTTAACGCCACATACCACAGCGCCAACAATTCGTTGTAGTGTTGGCGTTCGAGTTCGTGGGTCAGTTGATGTTGGGTCGCGTCGGCATGGTTGGGGTCAACCAAGTAGCCAGTTTGAAAGGTCGGATTTTTTTCGGTGCGCTGGCTAAAAGCATGCGCATCGGGAATAAACACGGCGGCAAATTCAAGCCCCTTGGCCGCATGCACGGTCATGATTTGCACCGCATTGGCTTCGGTTTTGAGCTCGGGGGCTGCACTCTCGGGCTCGTCGCGCATGCGGTCAACTAGTTGTGCCAATAGATCGGGTACGTTGGCGGCTGGCATGGTGCGGCAATCATTGATGAGTTTGGTGAGCATGCGTTGGCCGTAGGCACCGTCACGTTGCCACAAACCGCAGGTACGCACCACTGTCTGGAGCCATTCTGCGGGGACAAGATGCCACTGTTGGGCAGCGAGATGCTGTTGCTGTTGCACAAATGTGCTGATGGGGGCAATATCGTACTGCAGGGCGCACAACATGTGCCACAACGACACATTACGGTGTTGTTGGCGCAAATGCGCCAAACCCACATCGTCGAGGGTGGCGGTGGCCTGCAACAACGCCCGGGTTAGTGCCAGCTCGTTGCTGGGGTCAATGATGGCGATGGCGGTGTGGATGGCATCGAGAATCAATGGCCGCTCATAAAAAGGATTGTTTTTGCCACGGTCAAAGGGAATCCCGGCTTGTTGCATGGCGTCAGCATAGACATCGAGATGGTTGCGCCGGCGCAACAAAATCGCCATGTCCCCATAGGCCACACCGTAATTGGTGTGCAGTTCTTGCATACGGGTGGCGATAGCCGTTGCTTCGCCAGCTTGATCGACATAACGATAATAGCGCACACAATCGGCGGGAATGTTATCAGGATCATGGCGGGCAGGGGCGAGGGTTTTGGTGCGGTCAAATTCGGGAGGAGTAGCGAATTGATAGCTGTTGAGCCCAATATTGGCGAGGTCGAGGATGGGTTTGAATGAGCGATGGTTTGCGATTAAATCAATCTTGTCTCGGCTGGCTTCCCGGATATCGATAATGTTTTGGACTTGGGCTTGGCGCCACACATAAATCGCTTGGCGTGGGTCACCCACCACCGTGCGATGTGAAGGTTGATTATCGGTATGCGGGGTAATGCTGGTCAGCAAATTGGCTTGTACGGCGCTGGTATCTTGGTATTCGTCGACCATCACAAAGCGAATATCGGCACATAGGTGCGGGAATTGGCTAATCAGCCAAGGGATGACTTTGATAAGGTCGTCGAGGTCGAGTTGGCCGCGTTGGCTGAGTGCCGCACTGCGCGCTACGAAGTTCCATTGCATAGCTTGGCCAAGCAGGGCATGGATGTCGCTCAACTCCATGGTTTGGGCGAGGCGCTCAGCGAGTGGTGCGTTTTCGAAACCCATCCCTTTGGCATCGGCCAGCATTTGGGCGATGGTTTTGGCATGTGCATCGTTGTTCCAGTCCAAATTGTCGACGGTGCTATAGAGGTGGGCGTAGGCTTCTTGCCAGCCATATGCCAAAAACCGTTCCCAGCATTCGTCGGCAATGAGTAGCGCATCACGTTCTTCGCAAAACGGCTCATCGGGGTCGAGGTTGAGGGCGATACTTTGGCTGAGCGCTAGGCGGGCCGCAAAGGCATGGAAGGTCGAAATATGGGCTTCGGCCATATCAACCCGACTCAGATTGAGGTCGCTTGCGTGGGTGACTTTGTACATCATGCGCGCCCGCATTTCGGTGGCGGCTTTTTCGGTAAAGGTCAGTACCACGATATTGCGGGGGTGCAGGCCGGGTGTCTCGGTCAGGATTTTGACATAGCGATTGGCCAGCGTTTCGGTTTTGCCAGTACCGGCGCCCGCAATGATACAGACGGTGCTATCGAGGGGCGCATTGAGCGCTTGGAGTTGGTTGATGTTTGGTGCAAAAGACATGAGCGTATCCTTTTGGTAGCGCGTAGGGTGTTTAATAATCAGTCTGGGTGGCGTCGTCACAAATCAGGGCAAACGGACAGTAATTGCAGCCCCGACTCGGGGTGGTGGGGTAGGGCGTCTGACGCATCTGGTCCATGATGCGGTCGAGTTGCCGGGCAATCGTACCGTGTAGATCGCTGGTGGCTAATTTGATGCCGATGTGACTATTCCCTTTTTTGAGAATACCTGTTGGTAGATCTCCGAGGATGGTGACACGGGTTGGATCTCTATCGGCGTTTTTTTCACTTGGGATGGCGAGATAATACATGCGCATCTGGGTGGCAGCTGGGGTCAGGTTCCAGTCGGATTGTGACAGCCCCAACAAGTAGAGTGGGATCTGGTAGTTGGTTGGTTTGCTGTCGTTTGCTGGCAAAAAGGCTTTGAGCAAATCCGAATAGGCTTTGGTCGAGCCACTTTTGTAGTCGATGATTTCATAATAGCTCTCTGTACTACTAATCGTCACGAGGTCGATGCGGTCGATGCGGGCGTTGATTTTTTTGCCATTGAGGGTCATGCTGAGTTGCTGCTCGAGCAAAACCGGTCGCCGGGTGACCTGTTGCTGGAGTGATTGTTCGACGGTCACCCAGCGTTCTATCAGTTGCTCGATTTTGCGCAAACTACTGCGCTTGCGCAACCCCTCGCCAAAGCAATTGCTCCAGCGTTGGGTGGGGGTGTAGCTGGTGCCGTCACCCAGCGCGACCGGCTCGCCGTGCCAGGCTGCAGCGAGGATGCGGGCGGCGCGCGGTGCCAATTGTGCGAGCCGTTTTTTGAATGTGGCGTCAGATTCATGCCGTAAATCGACATCACTGGTCTGGCCATTGCCGAGGGCGGCACACAGTACTTCGTGGATGAGGCTGCCGGTGTGGAGTGAACGCTCGTCGCTGATGTCATCGTCGTCATCACTAATCCGGATGATTTTTTCATAAAAATAACGGCGTGGACAACCGAGGTAATTGCTGATTTGGCTGGCTGAAAAACTATTGTCGTGCATTACTTGCATCACCGGCGTCGCCACCGAAACCAGATTGATTGGTTGCGGCATGGCTGCCCCTGCGATGCGGGTGATGGGCGCCGCATTGTCTACCACGAGTTCGCCATTAGGCGTAAAGTTGGCCATTCCTTGCAAGATGCGCTCAAAGTAGGGTGAGGCGAGTTGGGCTTGGCCACTGACACCGTGATGTGCCATGCTAAAAACAACATCGCGGGCGTGACTACCACACAAGCCGGCCATGCGGCGCGCTTCGCGCTCACGCCAGGCCGGGGCATCGGTACGGCGCGGGGTATGCGGGCGTTGTGATGCCACAAACGCCGCACACAACACCTGCTCAGAGAACAGTTGATAGCCAAAGGCGGTGCGTGGCGCTACATGCTCACTCATGCCCATCACGATGACGCAGTCGGTGTTGGCAAATGCCCCGGTGCGGGTATGGATGGTGAGGGGCAAGGTGGTGCGATACATCTCATTAATCGTATTGGGCAAACTATCGATGCTCCCGATTAATTGCTCGCGCTGGGTGCCATCAATCTGTGTTGATTGGGCAATGCGGTCGACTTCGCTAATCCGTGCTAGCCAGGCGTGGTAGTCACGCAACCAGGCATCCCGCACATCGACGGCAATCCGTGGTGCGAGCCACGTCCACGACAAGGCATTGCTCCATTTGATAAGGGCAGTGATTTGCGGGGCGATGGGGCGTTGGATGTCGACAGCATTGAGTTTGGCAGTCAGTGCTTCACTCTGGGGATGACTACTATCGCGGCTGGCTTGGCGCGCTTGAGCGCTACTCATTCCCCAAAACGGCAATTGCAATAATTCATTGAGCATAGCCCGTTGTTGCAATGGGTCGCTGACGGCAGGCCAACGCAAGGCCCCCCGCCCTAATTGAATCAAAGGGTTTTGGTTGCTCGGTGGCATAAGGGGCGCCAACGGAATCCCCTGGCCGATCAAGGCTGCCCGTACATGGGGTAGCAACGATTCATCGCTACAGACGATGGCGACGCTCCGCTGGGCGGCGAGACGCTGGTAGGCGAGCCGGGCAAGCGCCTGACATTCATCGACGATGGTTGGTACGCCCGCCAGCCACGCCCCGGTGCTGGGCATGCCGATGAGCGTCAGCGCCGGATTGGCCGTCGTCTGGCCGAGGATACGTTGCGCCACCAAATCACCGTTACTGGCATGCGCTACCGGCCACGGTTGTGGTGTCGAATATTGACATAACCAATTGTGCACATCAGCCAATTCGGGTGCGTGATGATTTGCCTGCACCCAGCCAGCCAGGGTTACCTCGGTAACCGGGTGGATGAGCTGGGCGAGGGCACTTAGTTGCGCCACGCTCGCATGTTGTAATTCGCCGGCAATTACCACGTCGTACGGCAGCGGCGCCGCCCCACCATCACAGACATGCAAGGCCACATCGTCATAGGCAATCGCCCCTTGCGCATCGAGCAGGGCTGCATAGCGGGCATAGATCTGGGCGAGTTCGTGTCGCATGTCGAGGTCGTGGTCAGTCTGGCCCCAGCGCTGGCGCTGACTCGACATCCAGCTGAGGGCTTGGGCGATTTCGTTGAGTGCACCACGATTGTTGCCGTATTGTTTATATAACGCGCCACCTACCTGCTGCCACGCTGTATTGACCACCACCATGCGACTGGTGGCGCTCATCACGCTCCGCGGTGCAGTGCGCTTGAGTTGCTTCATCAGCAACGTCTGTAGTGTGCTGACTTCGATTTGTGCGTGGGGTTGGTGCATGAATTGTTGGCGTAACCAAGTGGCATGGGGTCGGCTGGCGGTAATCACCAAGGCGCGGCGGGTGCCGGCCTGTTGGATTACATAATCGATGAAGTTGCGATGATACAACGCCTGGGGGACTACATACTCAAATACATTTCGCATAGTGCCTCTTGCAACGTGGTGCGTAATACCGTAATTGCGCTAATTATAGCATGGAGAGGGGGGAGGGTGAATGTCAGGTGCAATACCTCCGCCAAAATCCACCCCTCGCGTCATTCCATGCCGGTTGCGATAGCAACCGTTAATGAAGTAGGAAGTAGAAAGGCGGAAGTAGGAAATGGGATGTAGAGAAATTGCATATTGTGCCAGCGCACGGAGTGGGTATAGCGGCGCCTATATTATTTCGTGCGTCACTTCATACTTCCTTCTTCATGCTTCCGACTTCGTTTGGAGATTTCACGACCGTAGTCAGGGAATGACGTGGAAAGGGAGACCGACTCCGCACCCGTTGCCTACCCTATGCACCATCCGCTTAGCGGAAAAGAACGACTGCGGTTACTGTTGCACCAAAACACCTGTGTTGATTAAAAATAACCGCTGCCGAAACTGCCCTACAAATTAAAATCACAAATTGATAACACAATTTTAGCACTTGGGGGTATCAATGCACTGCCATCCAACCAACGAGCCGCCTAGATTGGCGTAGGTATTGTCAGGTAGACGAATTATTGCTTTTTGGGTATGGGAGATCGTTTCGGTACAGACATGTCGTCAGGGAGCCACGAATTATGCCAACTGACTGAGGGGTATGTCCCAATTTGAGGCACTATGCATAAATTGCGGTGCGAATTGATAAAATTTACAATTACTAATTTCCATCATTATTTCTTATTACGGATTACTTATGCGTTAACACAAAAAAATTATTTATAAAATTTGAGTATTTTTCTGTAAGTACTTTGTGTATGCAAATAAGATTATATGATTAAAAATATGTGATGTAGATGTGAATATCATGATAAATATGTATATTTTTCATGAA
>CAISXI010000447.1 GCA_903889425.1 uncultured Roseiflexaceae bacterium
AACGGGCGGGCCTTTGAGTACCTGATTACCCGGCTGGGATCACACGACATGCCCGAAATGCAACAGATTAGTGACCAGTTGCAACAGGCCCTCGATGGCCTAATCCCCTCGTTTGTCAAACGTGCCAAAACCCCGCGGGGCAGCGCCATGCGCACCTACATGGCAACGATTCGCCACAATCTCACCAACCTCGCAGGTACGCTCCCCAGCGGCGCGATTACGAACGCCCCCCCCCAGGTCACCTTGGTGCGCTACGACCACGATGCGCTATTGCGGGTGGCGAGTGCGGCGCTCTACCCGCATACGTCGCTGTCACTCAGCGAGGTCCAATCCCACGTCGCCACCTTGCCGCATGCCGAGCAAGTGGCCATCATTGCGGCGGCGGCGGGAGAGCGAGCGGTACGCTTCCACAAACCGGGCCGGGCCTTCGAAGAAGCGCACTACACCTTTGACATCGTGGCCGATATTGGTGCCTACCGTGACTTGCAACGCCACCGCATATTGACCCAGACCCGCCAACCCTTTGGCGGCGATTTGGGATATATGGTGCCCCCCGAGTTACGCGCCGCCCAGCTCGAAGAACCCTACTGCGTGGCAATCGAACGGGCCAGCGATTTGGCGCGGGCGATCAACGACGAATTGGGCGAGGTGTCGCAATATGTGGTGCCGATGGCTTGTTTGATGCGCTGGCAGGTGACCCTCAATTTGCGTGAGGCCTACCACTTGTGTGAATTGCGCTCGAGCCCCCAAGGTCACCCCACCTACCGCGCCGTGGCCCAACAAATCTACCACGCCATCAGCGCCGTCCACCCCGAACTGACGGCTAATATGCACTTTGTCGACCTCAACGACTACGAGCTCGAACGCCTCGATGCCGAACGGCGCCTCGACAAAAAACTAGCCCAATAATACCCGACAAACTAAATCCCCCCGTGTAGATACCACCATCTACACGGGGGGATTGTCTGTGGGCACGAACCACGGCGCTTACGACATGACGGATTCGTCGTCTTCTACTTCTTCGTGGCTATCGTCGCTCTCGGTGACGCTCAATGCCAAGCATTCGGTGGCGCGGACGATGGTGCGATAGCGGCGTTGCCCCGTTTCGCGATCTTCCCACGAGCGAGTCAACAAGCTGCCCAACACCATTACCCGGCTACCACGGTGCAGGTTCTTGATGCAACGATCCGCCACGCGATCCCAAGCCTCGACGGTCATCCATTCCGACTCGTACTGCATGGCGCCGTTGCTACGACCCGTCATGCGCTTGGTGCTGACGTTGAAGGTGCAGAGCTTGGAGTCTTTGCCGATGGTCTTGACATCGGGGTCAGCACCCACCCAACCAATCAACTCAACCCGGTTCAATGTGCCAAGTACGATACGCATATCAGCCTCCTTCGATAAGTCCATTCGCACCTTTGTACGAATGTTGCACTTATCTACCGTTGACCGCTGCCAAAAAGGTACGCGCCGATTGGGCAATTTTAGACCAAATTTAGGTACGACGGCGTTTGGGTTGCAAGAGCGCCGTGAGTTTGCTTGCTTCACCAAAGGTAAGTTGCTCTGCGGGCACATCGAGTCCCAAGTATTGTCCGACGGCGGCGTCGAGTTCAAGTCCATAGGTAGTGGCCATGCGTTGCAAGGTTTCGTGCTGGCCTTTGGTGATAGGGCCGTCGTCGCGCTGTTGCTCGTCGAGCAGGCGTCGCAACTGGTCAATCAGATGCGAGGCTTGCCGGCGGGTCAATTGACGCACATCGAGGCGACGTTCTTGTAGGTAGGTGGCGAGTTGGGTCGCATCCCAGCCGAGGATTTTTTGCAGATCGTCGATGCGTTGCAATTGTGATGGTAGTGCACCCCGCTCACGATCGGCGCCGTACGATTCGCGGGCTTCGAGGATCTGGGCTTCGCCAGCATCGCGCTGTTGGGCATAGATGCGCCAACCCAACGCCACGGCATTAGCGATGTCGGCGTCGCTGGCATCGATGGGTAAGGCGATACTTTCTTCGATAGTCACATAGTCTTCGCCGATTTTGACTGCCGCCCGAAAGGTGCGGGTGACGGTCGACTCCATCGGTCGGGTGGGTTTGGTCGCCATAGCGTGGTCCTTTCGCCGTACACAGCTTACCGAATGGGCATTTGTTCGAGATCGATGACCGCACCCGAAAACGCAGCCGCTTCATCGCTGGCAAAAAACGCAATGGCGTTGGCGATTTCGTTGGGGTGCAACAACCGTCCAGTTGGGCGGGTTTTGCCAGCCACCGTGGCCCATTCGGCGCCATTCCCAAGCCGCTGTTGCAGTTCGTTTTCGCCTTCGCTATTGGTCCAGCCCACATTCAATACCTGTACACGGATACCTTCGTGGCGGTGGGCGGCGGCCAAATTGCGCGACATCGTCACCAAGGCCCCTTTGCT
>CAISXI010000448.1 GCA_903889425.1 uncultured Roseiflexaceae bacterium
GATGAAGACGGTTATTTCTTCATTGTGGACCGCTTGAAAGACATGATTATCGTGAGTGGGCTCAAGGTATTGCCACGCGATGTGGAAGAAGTGTTTTATATGCACCCGCAAATCCGCGAAGCGGCGGTGGTAGGGGTGCCTAATAAAGCCCGTGGTGATGATACGGTGACGGCATTTATTGTGACTCATACGGGTGAAACAATTGATACCGAAGAATTAAAGACCTTCTGTCGGCAATATTTGGCTGACTTCAAGGTGCCACGCCACTACGAGTTCCGCACTGAATTACCCAAAACAACGGTTGGTAAGGTGTTGCGACGGGCTTTGGTCCAAGAAATGGTTGCCAAACAATAAGTTGCAACGGTACGTACACCCCCCTTTGCGATTGGCGCAAAGGGGGGGCTTCTGTTTCGGTGGGGGTGCTTTTTTGGTACAATCGAAGCAACCGTAAAAATGTTCACCTTTTGTGGTGAGATTAATCATCTGTCTGTGTAAGACAGGGAGTGAATGTGACGAATACGAAAACCGCTCAATTGCGCATGCGCCGTTCGCAACGGATTCGTGTATTGCACCCACTTACCAATGCATTTGATATGCGGTATGGGGTGTTGCTTGTATTTATGGTTGTTGCAATGGTATTGGCGTTCCAATCGCCTCCGGCTGTAGATATCGCAGTAGGGTCAATTGGGGATCGGTTGTTTCTGCAGAGTAGTGCTGGCCTCGGCGCTACTGATGCTGAGTTGTGGTATGGTGACGAAATTAGTAGTGATGCGGCATCGGGGCGAAGTCGTTGGACGCGACAGGTTGCGACAGTCGCTATCCCCATGTTTGATACGACGTCGGATATTTCGCTGATGGTGCGGGTGGCGGGTTGGCCGACCACGGTGAAGCATGCGACGCTCACCCAACCCCAAGTTACGATTCAGGTGAATGGCACGACCACGACGGTGTTTACCCCCACAGCTGAATTTGCCGATTATTATTTTGTGTTGCCGGCGACATTGGGGCGAGATTCGGCGTTGCAATTGCAAATTCAGTCATCTGATGTATTTACCCAGACCACCACGGGCGCGGACATCCGCCCCAAAGGGGTGCGGGTTGAACGTATCGCTGCCGCCACGCCCAACGATTGGGTGGCGTGGAGTAATCCGTCGTGGCTGTTGTTGGTTGCGGGGATTGTGTTTGCGACGTTGATTTATGTGTGGGCCATGATGCTTTTTCGGCGACCGATGGTGGCGCTGAGTGTGAGTCTGGTGTTATTAACAGGGCTGACGGTTGCGCTAGCCTTCCAACGCATATATGTCGTGGCCGGGGCGCCGTACTTGCTTGGTGTGATGGTCGTATGGCTGCTGTGGTTATTGCGGCGTGACGTGGTACAGATGATTGTGGCGCTCCGTAATGTCTTTGGGCGTGGGGCGAGTATGGGACTTGGGTTACTTGCTGCATTGGCTGCAGTGGTCACTATGGCGTGTCAATCACTGGGAATTGCACCGTTTTTTGGGCATCCCATCTGGCAATTTGGGGCGGTATGGGGATTGGTGATGCTGTTGTTGAGCATCGGGATTCTGCGGCCCGTGGCTGGATTGACTACTTGGCTCGATGTGCGTTGGCGTAGTCGTGGTGGCTGGCTGTTTGGGGTAGTGTTGGTGGGAATTATGGTGCTGGCGGGCTGGATTATCCAAGCTGCGCCGTTTATCGGGCATGCCGATTATGCTGATAACGCCGTGGTTGCCCGTAATCTATTACAAGGTCGGGGCTGGGTGGTTGATTATGTGACACAGTTTTATCGGCTATATCCCAATGTAACCCGTCCCCAAGAAACCTGGCCGTTGCTCCAACCAGTGTGGATTGCTGGAGTGTTTTTGTTAGCCGGTGCTAGTGATCTCGCTGCGCGCATCCCAAATGTGATTTTTCTGGTGATGGCACTGGGATTGGTCTGGCGTACAAGTGTGACAATTTGGGATAAACGGGTTGGCGTGATTGCGGTGATTTTGGTGGCTGGGAATATTTATATTTATCGGCAAATGATCTATGCCACGAGTGACTTGGCGTTCATGGCGTTTCATTTGGGGGCAATGGGGGCGATATTTGGCTTACGTTTGCCTGTTGACCCGAATCGCAATATCCCGTGGTGGCAGAACCGTGTCGTGCGGGTGGTCGGGGCTGGGGTGTGGACGGGGTTGATGTTACTGCAAAAACCAGGCAGTGGTGGCATGAGTGCTATCGGGTTTGGTTTGTGGTTGTTGTACGAATACCGGGCAACCTTTAGCCAGCCGTTGATTACCACGCGCCTCGATCGTTTGCGCAACAATATGCGTCAATACGCCGAACGATTGTGGCCGGTGGCGCTATGGGCGTTGGTTGCACTGTTGTGTGTGGCCCCCTATGCCGAACGCAATCTGCGCTTGTTTGGCAGTCCTGGCTATACCACTGAGCAAACTGATACGTGGTTGCTGGAATATACCAATTGGGATGCGATTTATCGCGTCTATGCGCCGGATGGTGGGATTGGTAGTGGTGATATTCCTGACCGGAGCTGGTTGTTGCGCTGGGGATTTGATGGGGTAGCACTCAAACTGATGCACCAAGTGGGAGCAATCCGTGATTATACGATGCCGTCATTTGGGTTCTTACCAAATAGCCTGCATCCATTGGGGGCAGCCGAAAATGCCACAGGGTTGCTGGCAGATATTGCCTTGTGGTTCATGTTGCTGGGATTGGTGGTATGGCAAAACCAATTGAGTGGCATGCTTCGGCGTTTGTTGAGTATCGGGTTTGCGCCATACGTGCTGTTCATGGTGATCTATTGGCATGCCAACGAGCCGCGCTACTGGGTGCCGTTGTTGCCGTGGATGGCGATGTTCGCTGCAGTAGGCATGATTGCGGTCTACGATAGAGCCCGACAGTGGTTCAATGGGCGCTTGAATGGCATTGCACTGTTGGGGTTATTGGCGGTAGTCGGGTTGAGTGTGCAACCAAGTATCACGTATGTCCAAAATCGTGCGACTGTTGATGCCCAAATGGTGGCTGCGGATCTCGATATGTATGCTTTTTTGCGTAGCAAAACGCCGTTAAGTGCGGTAATGATGACGCGTGTGCCGTGGCAATTGAATTGGTACGCTGAGCGCCCGGCGGTGATGATTCCCAGCGATACCGATGCCCAGACGTTGTTGCGACTAGCCGGTCATTATCAGGCGCGCTATTTGGTGCTTGATGCATTGCAACGCCCAAATACCGCGACGCGGGCGATGATTGCGGCGATGATTGCCGATGAGACGATTGGTATGAAGGAAGTATATCGCACGCCCGAATATGTGGTAAATGATGCGGGGCGAACATATACGATGCAGAGTGTGGTGTATGAATTCCCTAGTGATTATGCTGGGGCTACCCCCATCCGTTGAGGTGATTAGTGCGTGTGTTAATGTTGGCGACTTCTTTTCCTAAATATGCTGGAGATACCACAGCTCCATTTATTGCCGAAATAGCTGCGGGTGTAGTGGCACATGGTGTGGCAGTGCGCATATTGTTACCCCATCACCGTGAGTTTCGCCATGAAGCGATTGAGCGTGGCGTGGAGCTACGCATATTTCGCTATGCGCCGCACCCGAGTTGGGCGCTGTGGGGCTATGCCGAAGCGTTGCAGGCCGATGTGGGATTACGCCGGCGGGCCTTGTATGTGACGCCGTTTGCGTTGATTGCCTCGACGTGGAGTTTGTGGCGGCAGGCGCGTGAATTTCGCCCGGACATCATCCATGGACATTGGCTATTGCCCAATGGCTTGCCGGCCATGATTGTGGCGTGGTTGTGTCGGGTGCCATTGGTTATCAGTATGCACGGCTCTGATGTGGCCATGGCAGAGCGTACGTCGATCTATCGGCGGATTGCAGGCTGGATCTTTGGGCGGACGCACTTGGCCACGGCATGTAGTGGTGATTTGCATCAGCGGGCGCTGGTACTAGGGGCTGACCCGGCAACAACAATCACGTTGCCGTATGGGGTGGCTGCGGGTGAATTTCGCCCGGAATTGTACGATCGCGAATGGATTGCGCAACGCTTTGGGATTGCGGCCACGGCACCGTTGCTGGTGGCGGTGGGTCGCTTTGTCACCAAAAAAGGCTTCCAGCATTTATTGCGAACATTGCCGACGCTACGGGCAATTTATCCCCAACTGCGCTTACTCCTTGTGGGGTATGGTGATTTGCACGCTGAATATACTGCGATTATTGCGGAACTGGGGGTCGCTGCCATGGTGGTGATGCCTGGCCAGCTATTGCGTGATGAGGTGGCCCGGGTAATTGCAAGTGCCGATGTCTATTGTGTGCCATCGGTGCACGATGAATTGGGTAATGTCGACGGCTTGCCTAATGCGTTGCTCGAAGGGATGGCGGCGGGGCGGGCGATTGTGGCGAGTGCGGTGGCTGGCATCCCCGATGTGATTACATCTGGCGAGCATGGATTGTTGGTGCCGGAAGGGGATGAGACCCAACTTGCTGCGGCCATCAGTCAGTTATTTGCGAACCCAGAATATGCGCATCAATTAGGAATTGCAGCGCGCAATCAAGTGAGTGATGCCTTGACGTGGTCGCGGGTGACAGCGCGCTTGGTTGCTGGCTATGCAAAGGTATGTGGAAGATGAACGATACTGATTTTGTGTTGCAACTCGAGCGCTTGTATCGCGCACTGGTGCGTTGGATAACGACAACGTTGCTGCCATGGCTCCGGTTACGGGGAGCGGGCGGCTACGACGTCGTGGCACAACGCTGGCAAGGGGTGTTGCCACAGCAGCGCTGGTTTATGTTTGCGTTTTTGGTTGCGTTATTGACGCGGATTTGGCGACTCGATGCGCAGAGCCTGTGGCTCGATGAAGGGGCTACCTGGGCTGAAATTTACGATAAATCGGCCAAAATATTACTGACCGAATTATGGAGCCGCGATGCGGCGTATCCGTTATATCATCTCATCCTCAAAGGGTGGGTGGCGTTGTTTGGCGATAGCGAGGCCATGTTGCGCATGCCGTCGGCAATTGCCAGTGCGTTTGCGATTGCCACAACGACACTGGTGTTTGAGCGCCAGCCACAACGAGGATTTACGTTGTTGTTGATGGCCACGGCGCCGTTTGTGTTGTGGCATGCCCAAGACGCCAAAGTGTATGCATTGTTGATGGCGGTGGCTGCGGTGGTGTTGGTGGCGCGGCCACTTTCGCCGTTGTGGTGGGTGGCATTAATTGTGTTGCCGTTTGTACATCGGCTGGGTTTGTTGGTGGTGGCGCTGGCGTTTATTGTGCCGGCATTACAGTCAGCAGGGCGGCCACGCCAGATTTTTTGGGGTGTGTCGCTTGTGGCTGGGATAATTGCCGTCATGGGGATTGGCTTATCGATTCGCGCCAAAACCATCACCACGGTGCCGTGGCATAACCCCACTGGCGCATTTGCTGATATGATTACGCGATTTTTGTTTGATCGGCGCTGGTTCGAAAAAGCGTTGGGATTGCCGGCGTGGGCCTGGATTTTGCCGTTACTGGGCTTGCTCCTTATCGGCAGCTATACGTTGTGGCAACAGGCCCAGTCCGGGCGACTCGCCGCAGTACAGGTATTGTTGTTGGCGTATGTGCCGGTCCTCGTGATTGGGGTGAGTTATGGAGCGACGTCCTATTTTGATGCGCGCTATGCCGTGATGTCGTTGCCGGCATGGATTTGTATCATAGTGCAAGGGACTGATTGGGCATTACATAATATCCGGATCCGGGGCAAAGTCTATCGCGAAGTGCGACTTGGCCGGATTGTCTTGATTCTTGCGGTGTTGATAAATGGGATTTCGTTATTTGAGCCGGTGCGTGGCATGCTTTCGGGGGCACCAGTCAAAGAAGAATGGCGAGTGGTGATGCGTGAGCTCGCTAACCGGGTGACGCGTGATGACGTGGTGGTGTTGCATCCCGCCTACGCCATGCCGTTGTATCGCTATTACCGGCGGGTGACACCTGATCCATTGCCGATGCCAGCGGTATTTACGTTGTTTACTGAGGGCTATCGGGGCAGTTCAATTGATGTGGATGCACAACGTGAATATCAGCGCCGTATGTTTGAAAGACAGTTTAATCAAGCTGCCAGTGGTAAATCGCGGGCATTGTTGGTGATTGCTCCAGACCACGCTGCCCAAATCGACCCGCCGATACGACCAGATAGTCCGTATGGTTGGGTGGGGGCGTATTTTCAATATCCACAACGCACGTGGCCGTGTGGGGGCGTAGATCGCTATGGCGTGTCGTTGATGTGCCAAAGCTTCCCGTCACTATTTGGGAAGGCTGATGCGCCCCAACCTGAAAAGTTGATTGACACGCTGTTTGGTGATAGTCTCCATTTGCGTGGTATTACGATTCGCCCACTAGGGACATTTTATAGACCCAATGGAACGGTGCCAATTACCTTGTTTTGGGAAGCACTTGCCACACCAGCCCGTGATTACCGCATGTTTATTCATCTCTGTCAGTTGTGTAATCAGCCGCCAGTCGCACAGACGGATGGCCCGCCGTTGGATGGATATGGCGATGCGGGGCGAACGACTACCTGGCTCATCAAGGACCCCGTGCATGACGAGCGCTCGATTGTTTTACCCGCAGATATTGAGCCAGGCAATTATGCCATCATCGTAGGGGTCTACGATCCTGACGGTGTCCGGGTGTCAATCACGTCGTCGACTCAAGGTGGGGTGATTGGTGGGGATCGTTTGATTGTGGCGACAATTCGTGTCATCCGCTAGCGTGATATAATCGCAACAATATCTACTGATTGATCAGGGGCGTGAAAATGAATTTTGTGCGACAAATCCCTAATTTGCTTGGTGTATTCCGGGTCATCGCAACGCCAATTTTGGCGTATCTGATTATGCTACAAACAGGGTGGGCGTTGATTGGTGCGGCTATTTTGTTGTTTGTGATGGCGATGAGTGATATCGTTGATGGGAATTTAGCCCGCCGCTTGGGTGTGGTTTCGCCATTAGGGATTTATCTCGACACGATTTCAGACAAAATCTTCGTGGCCGGTGCGTTATTGCCACTGGTGCAAATTGGCTTGATTCCCAGCTGGTATGCCTTGACGATTATTGTCCGTGAATTTGCTGTGTCGGGGTTGCGCTCGTATGCTGCCGCCCAAGGGGTGGTTATCCCGGCGCGGGCATGGGGCAAGCAAAAGTTGACCTTGACGGTGACGGGTTTGATTTGGTTGATGGTGTGGGCGGCATTGCCCATGATTGATGGTTCACCGGCATGGTTTGTATGGCTATCGCAATGGTGGTACGTGCCATATGGTTTGGCGTTGGTATGGACGATTGCATCGGGTGTTGAATATTTCTGGAATGCACGAGATTTGCTCAAACAAGCCGTGGTGAATTCAGCTGTTGAATGAGGTGGATTGTGGGTCGTATTGCTGAGACATTTGCACGCTTACAGGCGGCCAAACGTGGTGCCTTGATGCCCTATTTGATGGTTGGTTATCCCGAAAAAGACTCACTTGACATCCTTGCGCCGGCGTTGCAGGCTGCGGGGGCTGATTTGTTCGAAATCGGTGTGCCGTTTTCGGATCCACTTGCTGATGGTGCCACCATCCAACGAGCCTCAGAACAAGCGTTGCGTAACGGCGTGAATGTGCAATTCGCCATTGATGCAGTGGCGCGTTTGCGTGCCAATGGGGTACATGTGCCGTTGGTGATGATGGGCTACTACAATCCCTTTTTGCAATATGGGATTGAACGCTTTGCACAGGCGGCAGCACAGGCCGGAGCTGACGGCGTGATTATTCCTGATTTGCCCCCCGAAGAAGCTGGGCTGATGCAGACTGCTTTGCAGGCCAACGGGCTCGATTTGATTATGTTTGTGGCACCCACCACACCCGATAGCCGTATCGCTCAAATTGTGGCAGTGGC
>CAISXI010000449.1 GCA_903889425.1 uncultured Roseiflexaceae bacterium
ATGTCGAACGAATTAACCGATTTGCGCCAACGGTTGGCCGAATTATCCGACTTGAATGCCATCAACGCCTTGTTGGGCTGGGACCAAGGCAGCATCATGCCGGCAGGGGCTGGCGAGGGCCGTGGCCGCCAGATGGCGCTGATGTCCAAACTGCTCCACGACAAATTCACTGACCCGGCGATTGGGCATTTGCTCGAGACGTTGCGCAAGCAGGCCGAACAATGGGATCCCCACAGCCTCGACTCCCATATCGTGGCCGTCACCTCCAAGGATTATGACATTGCCACGCGGGTGCCAGGGGAATTTGTGTCAGAAATGACCGAACACCAAAACTCGAGCTACATGGCGTGGGCCGAAGCCCGCCCGGCCAACGACTTCGCCAAAGTCATCCCCTTCCTCGAAAAAACCATTGAACTGAGCCGTAAATACGCCTCGTTCTTCCCGAACTCGGGGCATATTGCCGACCCCTTGATTGATCAAGCCGACAGTGGCATGACGGTGGCGACGATTCGGCCGTTGTTCAAAACGTTACGCGACGGCTTGGTGCCGATGGTCGATGCGATTTGTCGCCAAGCACCTGCCGATGACCGTTGCTTGACTGGGCCATTCCCCATCGATCAGCAGATGGTGTATGGCCGATTGTTGGCCGAAAAAGTGGGCTACGACTTCCATCGTGGACGCCTCGATACCGCTCGCCACCCATTTGAAGCACGCTTGGCATATGGCGATATCCGCATCACCACCCGCGCCCGCGAAAACGATTTGGGCGATTGTTTGTTTAGCGTCATCCACGAATGTGGGCACGCCATGTACGAACAAGGGGTGTCATTTGAGCTCGAAGGGACGCCGTTGTCACACGGCACCTCCAGTGGCGTGCACGAAAGTCAGTCACGCTTGTGGGAAAACATCGTCGGGCGCTCAAAAACGTTTTGGCAATATCAATACCCCAGCCTACAAGCCGCCTTCCCAGCACAATTGGGTAACGTGTCGCTCGATGCATTTTATCGTGCCATCAACAAAGTGTCACGCTCGTTGATTCGTACCGATGCCGACGAAGTTACCTACAACTTGCATGTGATTACCCGCTTCGAGCTCGAGCTCGAATTGCTGGAAGGCACGCTTGCCGTCAAAGACTTGGCGCAAGTCTGGAAGGAACGTTACAGCCAGAATCTGGGGATTACCCCCACGGACGACCGTGATGGCGTGCTCCAAGACGTGCACTGGTACGCTGGTGTGGTGGGTGGTTCATTCCAAGGCTATACCATCGGCAACGTGATGAGTGCCCAAATTTATGAAGCCGCCTTGGCTGCGGATCCGGCGCTTGCTGGTGCCATTAACGGCGGTAACTATGCGCCGTTGCTGACCTGGTTGCAAACCAATTTGTACGCCACCGGCCGGCGCTATGATGCGGCAGCTACGCTCAAACGGGTCACTGGTAGTGATTTGGCGGTTGAGCCCTACTTCCGTTATTTGCACGGCAAATACGGCGAATTATATTCGTTGTAAATGTGTCGAAACAAAACGATACTCACAACCGTCAGGTATGTGGGTATCGTTTTGTTTGTGTGTCGGTTTTTGTGAAATAGAGGAGTCAAAATGAGTAAAACAGCCATCGTATTATTGGTTATTTGTACGTTGATTGCCGCCCTCGTGGGTGCCGCCTTGCCGGTCTTGTTGGTTGGCAGCAGTAGCCCCGTGGTGAGTGGTGGTACTACCGCGGCGCCCGTACGGCGGATCGACGTGACGGGGTCAGGTAGTGTCTATGCCGCCCCCGATCAAGCCACGGTGCAATTGGGAGTGACGTCGCAGGCGGCGAGTGCAGCTGATGCCCTCAAAGATAATTCGGCCAAAACCGCGGCGGTGTTGACCAGCATCAAAAACATCGGTGTGGATGCCAAAGACATCCAAACGAGTGATTTTTCGATTTATCCGACCTACGCCAACAATGGCACCACCATTACCGGCTATCAAGTCAACAATACGGTGGTGGTAGTCATCCGTGATTTGGCCAATGCAGGCACGATTTTGGACCAAGTCGTGCAAGCGGGCGCCAACAATATCTCGGGGTTGAGCTTCGACATTGCTGATCCGAGTGCGCTCATGGCCGAAGCCCGTACCAAGGCGATTGCCGATGCCCGTGCCAAGGCCGAAGCCATGGCCAGTGCCGCCGGGGTAAGTTTGGGTGACATCATCACCATTAGCGAATCGGTAGCGAGTATGCCTATGCCAATGGCCCGGATGGCCATGGCCGACGCGGCTGCCGTACCGGTAGCGACTGGTCAACAACAAATTGCCGTCGACGTGATGATTTCGTTTGTATTGCGGTAAATCAACCATAATCTGGTAGAATACAGGTAATTCGTCACATGAATTGAGGGTTACCTGTGTTCATACCAGAAGAACATTCCCATCGTCGTTATAATCCATTGCTTGATGAATGGGTGCTGGTATCGCCCCACCGCACCAAACGCCCGTGGCAAGGCCAAATCGAGACGCCTCCGGCCGAAGCCCGCAGCCAATATGACCCTACCTGCTATCTCTGTCCTCGCAATGCCCGCATGGGTGGCGTAGACAATCCTGACTACCCCGATACGTTTGTCTTTGATAATGACTTTGCCGCCCTGCAACACGACGCTCCTGCCGGTGGGACCAATCAAGGCCTGCTCCGTGCCGAAAGCGAACGGGGCGTTTGTCGTGTGATTTGTTTTAGTCCGCGCCACGATTTGACCTTGGGCGAAATGCACCGCGACGACATTGCCCGCGTGGTACGGGTTTGGCAAGAACAATTCACCGATTTGGGCAATAATCCCGACATCGGCTACGTGCAGATTTTCGAAAATCGTGGTGCCATGATGGGCTCGAGCAACCCTCACCCCCATGGCCAAATCTGGGCCACCCAACACGTGCCCAATATTGTGGCCCGTGAGGATTCCAATCAACTCGTCTATTTTGCCAGCCATGGCCGCACGTTGCTCTCCGATTATCTGGCCCAAGAAATCACCAGTGGCGAGCGGATTGTCTGCATCAATGATTCGTTTGTGGCGCTGGTGCCGTTTTGGGCGGTCTGGCCGTTCGAAACCATCATTATCCCCCGCCGTCCCCAAGCCTCAATCAACGAATTAACCATTGCCGAAGTCACTGATTTGGCTGATATCCTCAAGCGCACCGTGACCCGCTACGATAATTTGTTCAACACACTCTTCCCGTACTCACTCGGCATCCACCAAGCCCCCGTACACGCCACCATGACCGATCATTGGCATTGGC
>CAISXI010000450.1 GCA_903889425.1 uncultured Roseiflexaceae bacterium
CACCAGCGTAGCGCAAGCTATCGCCCGCACCAAACTCCCTGCCATCATCAAAACCCGGCGTAATGGCTATGACGGCAAAGGCCAACAACGGATTACCAGCCTGACCCAAGCCTATCAAACCGTGGTCGACATGGCCGGTACTGATTTGCTGATCGAAGGAGTAGTGCCGTTCACCCGCGAATTATCGTTGTTGGTGGTGCGTGACCGCTTTGGGTCGATTAACCGCTACCCATTGGTCGAAAACCACCACCACGAGGGGATTTTGCGGCTGTCAATCGCCCCAGCCGCCAACGTCCACCCCCAAGTCGACGCCTTGGCCGACGCCATCGCCCACCAAGCTGTAGCCGCCCTCGATTATGTGGGGTTGCTGGCCATTGAATGCTTCGAAGTCATGACCGCCAACGGACCCACCCTCGTCATCAACGAAATGGCACCACGGGTGCATAATTCGGGACATTGGAGCATCGAAGGGGCGGTAACCTCACAATTTGAAAACCACGTCCGGGCGGTGTGTGGCTTCCCAATCGCTCCCACCAACCTGCGTGGCATGTGCGCCATGATTAACCTGATCGGCGCCATTCCCGATATCGCCCAAATTCCCGCTGGTGTGCATGTGCACTTGTACCACAAAACGCCCCGGCCAGGCCGCAAAGTGGGGCATCTGACCATCGTCGCCCGCGACATGGCTACCCTGATGCGCAAAGTCGAAGAATGTCGCCCACTAACCGGCGTCTGGTTGCCCGCAAATGACGACGCCCTGCCCCCACCCAAATCCAAGCGCCCCAAAGCAACCGAGTAATCATTCTTACCAACAACTGAATGGAGACGACAATGACGTACGGCTACCACGGTGCAGTGTTGCACGTAGACATGACCACGCAAACCACGCGGGTCGAACACCCCGACGCCAACTTCTATCGCATCTACGCCGGTGGTGGGTTGATGGGTACCTATTACCTGCTCAAAGAAACCCGCGCCGGCATCGATCCGCTCGGCCCCGACAATTTGTTGATTTTCAACAATAGCGTCGTAGCCGGCTACCCTGCCGCCGGCTTGGTACGCTATATCGTCACCACCAAATCCCCCCTCACCAACGGCATCGGCGAAACCCGCGCCGAAGGGCGCTGGGCCATCTCACTCAAGATGTGCGGCTACGACGCCATCGTCGTGCATGGCGCAGCCAGTAGTCCCAAAGGGTTGCTGATTCACGATGGCGCTGTGTCGTTTTTTGATGCCACACCACACTGGGGCAAAACCGTCGGCCAAACCACCGACATCCTCGAAAATCAATACGGCAACGACATCGATGTAGCTGCCATCGGGCCAGCCGGCGAGCACCAAGTGCGCTACGCCAATATCGTTAGTAGCCGCACCCATCAGGCTCAGCGCCACGGCGTGGGTGCCGTGATGGGCGCCAAAAACCTCAAGGCCATCGTACTCAAGGGTGGGGCGTTGCCTCCGGTGGCCCACCCCGAGAAGTTGGCCGCCATCAATGCCGCCTTTAGCCGTGATATCGAGCATAACGTGTTGTCGATGTGGCAAAAAAACTTACCGGGCTTTGCGGTGTGGGTGCACACTCACGGCCTCGATGCCGCCCTCAATACCAACAACTACAGCACCGCCCAATTTGGCCATCTCGAGGCCTACGAAGCGTCACAGTGGCTGCCCCACGCCATTGGCGTGTCACGCTGCCCGGGCTGCCCCAACGATTGTATGAAAATCTACCACAACGCCGCTGATACCGACCTCGACCCACGGGCCAGCGCCATGCACCAAGAAGTCAGTGGCACGCTCGGACCCAACATCGGCACCAGCGATGCCCGCGTGATTATGCGCTTTAATAACCTATGCAACCAATGGGGACTCGACCCGGTGTCACTGGGCTTTACCTTGTCGTTTGCAATGGAAGCGCATGCCAATGGGCTCATCAGTACCGCCGACATGGATGGCATCGATTTGACCTTTGGTGATCACATTGCCGCGCTGGCCATGATGAAAAAAATCACCTACCGCGACGGCTTCGGCGCCATTCTGGCCGAAGGCAGCCAACGGGCCGCCGCCCAGATCGGCCAAGGAAGCGAGCGCTACGCCATGCATGTCAAAGGGCTCGAAATCGTGCCTTTTGAGCCACGGAGCCAAAGCAACCTGGCCCTCGGCTATGCCACCGCGCCCATCGGGCCGCGCTACGACATCTGCGAGCACGACTGGGACTTCGACACCCAAGTGGGCTGGGAACATTCGCTCGATTACTCACGGACATTGGGGATTATCGAGCGCATCCCGATGGAGTTTATCGGCGCCAAAAAAGTGCGCAACTACAAAGCCTTGCACAATCTGTGGTCGGCGGCTGACGCCTTGGCCTTTTGTATTTTTGCCATCGCCCCTACCCGCGCCATCAGCCTGCAGACCATGACCGATATGCTGGCGGCCGTGACCGGCTGGGAAACGTCGTCGCACGAATTATTGCGCTTCGGCGAGCGCCGCACCCATCTGATGCGCATCTACAACACCCGCGAAGGACTCGGTCGTGCTGACGACACCTTGCCGGAACGGTTTTTCACGGAGCCCATCGATAGCGGCGCCAAACAAGGAGTGGTCATCGACCGTGCCAAATTTGCGGATGCGATTAGCCTTTATTATGAAATGATGGGCTGGGATAGTGACGGCGTTCCCTTGGCGGGCACGCGTTACGACCATCACATCGAATGGACGTTGCAGGCATGATTACCCGTATCACCAGTCATGACCAGCGCTACGACCTCGCCCCCGGCGAAGGGGCCGACGCCGTGCACACCAATCCCCAATACGCCTATGCCGTCTGTCTGTTGCACGATGACCGTGGTATACAGGGCACCGGGCTCGCGTTTACGCTGGGGGGCGGTAATGCGTTGGTCTGCCAGGCTATCGACATCCTCGCCAGCACACTGGTAGGACGTGACATCGAAGAACTGATGGCGGAGTGGGGCACTGTCTACCAGCAGCTAGCCAACCATCATCAGTTGCGCTGGTTAGGCCCCCACAAAGGGGTGGTGCATTTGGCGCTGGCGGCCATCACCAACGGCTGTTTTGATTTATGGGCCAAGCGACGTGGCGTACCCTTGTGGCGCTTGCTGATTGACCTGAGCCCCGCCCAGATTGTGGCCTTGCTCGATTTGCGCTACCTCGAAGATGTGTTGCCCGCCACACGGGCGTTGGAGCTCATCAGCGCCGCCCAGGCGAGTCGGTCTGCACGGATGGAAGTGATTGCCAGCGGCTACCCGGGCTACGACACGTCGGTGGGGTGGTTTCATTATGACGAGCAACAAGTCCGTGAAAACGCCAAACGGGCACTGGCGGCGGGCTTTGGGGCCATCAAGCTCAAAGTAGGCGCCCGTGACCCCAATTACGACCTACGCCGCGCCGCCGCGGTGCGTGAGGCGGTGGGAGACCAGACCACGGTCATGCTCGACGCCAACCAACAATGGACACTGCCGCAAGCGCTCGAGATGTGCCAGGCCTTGCAACACATTAATCCGCTGTGGGTGGAAGAGCCGACCCACCCCGATGATATACTCGCGCACCAAACCATCGCCCGCGCCATTGCTCCGGTCAAGGTGGCAGCCGGCGAGCATGTACCCAATGCGATTGTCTTCAAAAACTATCTGCAAATGGGGGCCATGCACTACGTCCAAGCCGATTGTGTGCGGGTTGGCGGGATAAGCGAATTCATCACGATTAGCCTCCTAGCCCGCCACTACAATCTGCCGGTAGCGCCCCATGTGGGTGACATGGGGCAGATCCATCAGCACTTGGTGCTGTTTAACCACATCGCCCTTGGCCACGAGAAACTCTTTTTGGAATATATCCCGCATTTGCGCCAGCACTTCGTGCACCCCGCCAGCGTACGCGATGGCGTTTATCACACGCCGATGGAACCGGGTAGCAGTAGCGATTTGGTAGACATGGATGCGTAGGGGCGAATGTAGGGGCGAATTGAGGCGAATTAATTCGCCTTTTATTCGCCCCTACGCCCCCGGCCCCCATCCGCCCATCCCATCATGCCGGCGCATCCGCCGCCCCCATCCGCCCATCCCATCATGCCGGCGCATCCGCCATGCCCCATCCGCCCATCCCATCATGCCGGCGCATCCGCCATGCCCCATCCGCCCATCCCATCATGCCGGCGCATCCGCCATGCCCCATGCCATCCCAAATGTACGGGCGAATTGAGGCGAATTGATTCG
>CAISXI010000451.1 GCA_903889425.1 uncultured Roseiflexaceae bacterium
CACCGAGCAAAGGAGCCGCCGCACTGCCATAGGCATTGACCGTCGACCCCACAAAGGCCAATGCGCCTTCGGACAAGGCTTTGAGTGGCACCGAATTGTGGATGGTGCGTCCTGCCAACTCGGCGCCATAGCAGGCTTCGCTGATGATAATCGCCCCAGCGACGACGTTGCGGGTCAAATGATTGGGACTGATGGCGATGGGCAAGGCACTAGCGGCGCCCCAGCCACTCGCCGATTGCCCATAGAAGTGGGGCATGCCAGCAGCGCCGTGCAGGTTGATATAGACCACTTCGCGGCCTGCCAAGGTACGGGCGGCAAAGTTTTGGGCGGTGAGGGGTGGCGAGGTGAATAATTTGGCATCGGCGTGTAGATTCCGTAGCACCAATTGCGACGGTTCACGCCAGGCATCAGCGGCCACGCCAACGGCGAGGCGTTGGGCCGGCGTACTACGAATCCGCAACAACGTCGCCAAATCAAAGCCCGCCTGGCCTTGGTGATGCGCTTGGGAATGGTAGTGCGCCATGGACTCTAGCATGCCAATCAGTAATTGCGGGTCATCGCTATCCCCTTCGGGCAAGCGCGCCACAATCCGTTGCGGCAACAAATAGCCTGCGTCGTCACAGGCGTACGGATTATCAGACAAAATCTGCGGTTCATCATCGGGAATGGGGTTTTGTAGGCGGTGGAAGGGAATGCACTGGTCGCCCCCAATCAACACCAACGTCGTAAGCTCGAGACCGCGCAACTGGAGTTGGGTAGCCATTTCGCGCACTGCGTCACGAATCGCCATGGCCTCGGGCGCAATCGGCGCTGGAGGGAGAATATCGAGCATGGCCAGTCCGCCTGGGGCATCGATATAACCAGCCACCACGAACATCCCTTGCTGACGCAACACCCGACACAAACGCTGGATGCGCTCATCAATGGCGTGCCAACCTGCGGTACCAAAGCGCCGCACCAAAGCAGCCCGATGTCCCAACAATACATGTGCTTGGCCATCAGCTCCCGTAGCCTCGATGACCGGGCGGGTTTGGGGTGCCGTATGGTCGTGGAGTGGCGGGGCAGTCACTGTCGGCATTGGGGCGACAGGGTCTACAGTATGCGCGAGCACTGGCGCTTTGGTAGTGGCCAGCAAGTATTCGGCCAAGGCATGGATATCATGATCCCAACCAATCATGGGCTGAGCGGTCAGTGGCCACGGTACGGCATGGGGCGCAAAAAAGGCCCGTTGGTAACTACCATCGGGATCCATCGCCGTAATTTGGTCACGCGTGACGGCAATCACATCACTTGCGGTACTCAATAACGCCCGTAAGCAGAGGAGCGGTAACTCGGGTTCACGCACGAAATCATGATGCGAGAGCAAGCGTTGCGCTTCTTCGAGACGATTACTTTGGCGTAGCGCTTCGATATAGCCCCACTGCAAATCATTACGGGGTGGTGATTGGCGCAGGGTATTGCCTAATTCCACGACGGCCATATCAGCCATACCACGGCGCAAATAAATCATTCCTAGCGCTTGGGGTACGGCAGTGGCTGCATCGGTGGGTACACCGTGGTCATTGAGGGGCGCATTACATACTGCGCGGCGCGTGGCCGCCGCCGCGGCAGGCGCTTGCCCACAGGCGGTTAGGGCACTTGCCAAACCATGCCATGCCTGTGAATCCATGGCATTGCGGGTAATCACCAAGCGAAAATGCGTGATGGCCATACCAGCCTTCTTGCCAACCAACAACGCATTCCCCATCAATATGCTCGAGATTAGGGCTTCAGGGCAACGACGCATCAATGCTTGTGCCCCTCGCCACGCAAGGTGATAATCGCCGTTGGCGATGGCTAATTCACAGGCCCGCCGTACATGCGTAAAAGGCAAGAGATCGGGCAATCGGGTATCTGGAGTGGTTGCACCATCGTTTGATACCGCTGATCGGAGCGATACGTCGAGCGCTGGGATAGGTTGGGCATACCCTGCATCATGTTTGCGCATTTCCATCTGGTAGCTCCTCTATCCCTTAATCCACGTCGCGGCGGCGATTAAACACCGACAACGGCGCGGCAAATGTCAATTCGTGCTGCGCTTCTTTGAAGTCAGGGCTCAGTTTGATTGCCCGCCGGAAGGCTGCTACGGCTTTGGGGGTATCGCTTTTTTGGCGATAAATCCGTCCAATCAACAGGTAGGCACGAGCAATACTGTCATCGAGCGCAATGGCACGTTGCAATGTCGTAAATGCATCATCAACCAGCGCCACTTTCACGGCTAATTCGGCAAAGCGCACCAACAACGCCGCATCCGACGGGAGATATTTCATCATTTTGCGGAGCGTTTGCTGACACTCTTCTTTTTGGTTGAGCGCATACAACGTCTCAGCTAAATCGACCTGATATGCCACGGCATTGGGATTAATCGTCACGGCCATCCGCAAAAAATCGAGGGCTTCGCCAAAGTTTCGTTCGTTATGCGCAATCGTCGCCAACCCTACATACGCATCGACACATTTGGCGTCGTGACGCAATGCCTGTTGGAAGTCGTTTTCGGCATCTTTGACACGCCCTAGCTTGACTTTGGTTTGGGCCACTCGGCACCACGACGGGGCATAGGTCATATCATTGGCCAATGCCGATTCATAATGTTCGAGGGCGGTGTCGTAGAGTTTTTGTTCAAAGTTTACGTCACCCATGGCCAAAAACATTTCGGCCTCGTTGGTGAATTTGTGGGCGTGCCGCTTGACCACTTCGGTGGCGGCAGCAACCGGCGGAGTCTCTTTGGTTTTGGCGTGCTGTTTGGCTTCCATTTTCGAGACGGCACGGTAGTATTCTGCTTTGTCACCATCAAGCAAAATCGCCTTGTTGTAGGCAGCCCGCGCCATGGATTGGTCGCCACGTTGCTCATACAGTTGCCCCAACTCAAAATACCAGGCACCATTTTGAGGATCACGCAACAAAGCTTGCTCGAGATTGGTAATGGCATCGTTTATGCGCCCTTGCAGGACGAGCAAGCGCGACAAGGCATACAAGGGGGCAGTACTTTCAGGATCAAGGCTGGTTGCACTCAGATAGGCACTACGGGCGTTGTCGAACATACCCATTTGGGCACAGACGTCACCAAGCAACATATGCCAGGCAATTACGTCGTTTTTGAGGGTAATTGCCACCATCACCGCCGACCGTGCATCACTGTTACGATGGGTTTCCATATACAATTTGGCCAACTGGTAATGGTTATCGGGGTTGGCCGAATCGTAGCGCGTCGCCCGTTGGGCAGCGCTAATCGCACGATCAATGCGCTGGTCTGCTTTATAGACATCACGGAGCAACGCATTGATCGTGCCCTGATTCGGGAGCAGATCATTGGCTAATTCGAGGGCTGAGATCGCTTCTTTGAGGCGGCCATGCGTAAACAAGACCATGCCATACCATTGTTGTACAGCCGCATTGCCGGGCATACTGGTGGCTGCACTCGCGAGTGCCGACAGCGCCCCATCCAAATCACCAGCCAAATAGGCCAAACGCCCATAGATATATTGGTCTTGGACAGACAACGGTGCCACTGCCAGCACATAGCGTTGGTCGACGAGTGCCGCCTCGTACTGGTGCAACAGCGCCAGTGACAGCGCCCGCCGTTGCCGGATATGCGCTGCTAAGTCGTTTTTGTCGAGCATACTCGCAGCAGCAGCATCGCCACTCAATGGTCGTGGGTAAACCTCACCATACAGCACCAACGCCGCATCAAACGATGCAATCGCTTCGTGGTGCCGAAGCATTAATTGAAGTGCCACGCCCCGTTCAAAAATACAACGTGGATTATCGCCGTCAATCGTCAGTGTGCGATCAAAAGCCTGCATCGCAGCCGTCAATTTCACCAGATGCGGCGGCGAAGGTTGAGTAAATTCTTCGAGGTCTTTGGCAAGCGGTGCTTGTTGACGCAACGCCATTCCCAAGCAGAGGTGGTAAATCGCCACGCCGTCATCGGCTTTGACAGCCGCCGCAAACGCGCTGACCGCCTCCTCGATTTCCCCGAAATCGAGTAGCAAAATCCCATACATCAGTGCCGAAGGCGCGTATTCATTATCGAGCTGGAAGGCAGTACGGGCCGCTTCAAGCGCTTCGTCATAGCGTTCGATGGTGCGCAGGACCCGCGCAAACACGCGCCAATGTTCACTCACTTGCCCTTGGAGCTCGACTGCCCGGCGCGCCAACGACAAGGCCTCGTCGGTTTTGCCTTGGGCTAGCGATACATCAGCGAGACAGGCAATCGTGGCGGCAGCACTGGGTAATTGCACCATGACACGGCGTAATTCATGCTCAGCCGCGGCGTATTCCCCCGATTGAAAATAGAGCATACCGAGACGATAAACCAAATTCAATTCCATCGGGACTAATTCCACTGCGCGCACCATACAGTGTGCGGCGTTGATGAAATCGTTGATGGATTCGTAGTCTTCAGAAAGCTCAACCCACCACTCATAATCTTGGTCGCGCAAGCGCACTGCCGCAATCATATGCAGGATTGCTTCGCCACGCCGTTTGAGCACCCGCAACACCACAGCCAATTGGTTGCGCGCATAGGCATCATTGGCATTGAGTTTGGTGGCACGTTCGGCCGCTTCGAGTGCCCGTTGCAGATTACCTTTGCGTTGCATGATTTGCGACATCAACGTCAAGGCTTTGACGTCGTGGGCATCGCGACGCAATGCCTCGAGCACATCAGCGGCGGCGGCATCGATTTGGTCGATACGTAACAACAATTCAGCCCGTTTGCGCCACAACACCGGGTGATCTGCGGCCACTGCCAAGGCTTGATCGATTTCGTTAATTGCTTCTTTGTGCCAGCCACGTTGGGCTTGGACGTCGGCTAAGTCGGCGCGCCAATGGTGGGCTTCGGGTCGTTTGGCAATGGCTTTTTCGATGGCTGAGACGGCACTTTTGCTGTCACCAATACCCAAAAACGCCCGGCCAAGCGTGTGGTAATATTCGGCACGATCATTCAAGACGATTGCTTCTTGGAGCACCTGCACCGCTTCTTTGTCGG
>CAISXI010000452.1 GCA_903889425.1 uncultured Roseiflexaceae bacterium
ATCCAACTAGCCCGCAGCACATCCCATTCGAGGGTACGGATGGTGGCAGGGTGGGCAAAATCGCGCAGACCAGCGTCGATTTGGCCAAGCAAATGGCCGAGGTGGGTCACCAAATTGTCGTCGACCGGATTGGCCTCGGCAAACAACGTGCCCTCGAGGTAGCTCAGCATCCAAACGATTTGGGGGCAGTCGCCGATGGTTTGGAGCGACCATTGGGCACCACTAGTCTGGGGGATGACCCGTTGTACCGGCACACTCGCAGCAGTGTGTGCCAAATGGGTGAGGGCGGCAATTTGCATCTCGACAAAACTGCTGTCACGCTCGGGGTGCATAATTTTTAATACAAAACGGTGGCCGTCGGGGTGCATCACCACCGCATTGGTGTCGTATTCGCCGGGTAAACGTTGAATTTGAGGGACGAAACCATAACAGCTCTGCGTGATGGCAATCAATTGGGCATCACTGAGGGGAATAGGCTGAGCCGCAGAAATCATAATGACCTCATTTATATAGCAGGATGCTCAATTATATCGTGAATTCGGATGATCCACTGCGAGGGATTTTTCATTGTCTCGCACAGAGGACGCAGAGGGCGCGGAGACATCCGTTATTGTCGTTCGGGCGTCATTCGTCGGGGCGTCATTGCATGGCGCCCTATCGTGAATTCGGATAATCACTGCGAAGGATTTTTCGTTGGCTCGCACAGAGGACGCAGAGGGCGCGGAGGCATTCGTTATTGTCGTTCGGGCGTCATTGCATGGCGCCCCTACGTCACTTCCTACTTCATGCTTCATACTTCATACTTCAACGAATCGGTTATACTCGATAGATATATACAAATCGATTGCACCACGAGGAATCTAATATGCCGTACCTCAACGATGTTATCTGGAATGATAGTGCGTGGCCCGCATTAGAATCACTTAATTATGCGGTCAGCTGCGACGTGTGTGTGGTTGGGTTAGGCGGATCTGGCCTGCACGCCATCCACGAATTGCTCTTACACGGCGTCGATGTCATCGGCATCGATGCCGGCATGGTGGGCGCGGGCGCAGCCGGAAGCAACGGAGGGTTTATTCTCGCAGGGGTGGCTGCTTTCCATCATGATGCGGTGGCACAGTTAGGCAACTACGCCGCCACGGCGCTCTATCAACAAACCCTCGACGCTATAGCACAGCTCAAGGCCACCGAGCCTCAATTCCGCCAAACTGGATCAGTGCGCATCGCTTGTGACGACAAAGAATACGCCGATTGTATGGCGCAATATCGCGTCATGCAAGCCGACGGGCTGGCAGTAGATTTGTATGACGGGCCGGCAGGGCGCGGCTTGTACTTCCCCCACGACGGCGGCTTCCAGCCCCTCGCACGGGTACGGCGCATGGCTAGCGCCGCAATCACCGCCGGCGCCCGACTCTACGAACGCACCGCCGCCCAATACATCACCGGCGGGCAGATTTTGGCCAACGGCCACACCATCACCTGCAAGCACATCATCGTGGCGGTGGATGGCAATTTAGAGCGCATATTTCCCCAACTCGCCCCCCACGTGCGCACCACCCGCCTGCAAATGCTGGCCACCGCCCCCGACCCGCATATCACCATCGCCCAACCGGTCTATTACCGTTATGGCTATGATTATTGGCAGCAACTCCCTAACGGCAGCATCGCTCTCGGAGGGAGCCGCGACCGCTACCCCGACCAAGAATGGGGACACGACGCTGGTCCGACGGCAACCGTACAAGCCGCCATGGAAGCCACGCTCCGCACTGTCGTCAAAAGCACTGCTCCCGTCACCCATCGCTGGGCGGCTAGCGTGGGCTACCGCATCGATGATGTGCGCCCGTTGGTACAAGAAATCGCCCCCCGCCTATGGGTCTGTGGCGGCTATAGTGGCACCGGCAATCTGGTGGGGGCTATCTGCGCCCAACGCATCGCCCAAGCCATCGTGCACCTATCACGGGTGCCCCTGCGCTACTGGATGGATTAAACCATGTTTTGGCATAGGATGACGAAGTCGCACGCCACAACGCTTCCTACCACTGGGATTTTCACGTGACGCTGGACTTGCCTAGGCATGTGCTACACGATTTGCGCTATAATGACGCATCACACGCCGGTTTGCGGGTGCTGCCACGCCGTTGGTGCCGCAAAATAAACCGCGCAACTGCCGTTCTTGTACGTCGTTTGCTGTCTTTTTTGTTTAACGCATTAAAAACAGTTTTAACTTGCAAAAATACCCAAAGCATACTACTATTATGCAGGGATTCGTCATATTATCGAGGAGAACGCAATGTCGTTCACAAAAACTCGCTGGACAGGATTGGGATTCGC
>CAISXI010000453.1 GCA_903889425.1 uncultured Roseiflexaceae bacterium
ACGAAAGCGGATTAACAGCACAATCACCGTAATCCCCCAGCTGACAATCGCAATCGCTAGTGGGATATCTTTGAGGACGAGCTCGTCGGGGCTACTGCCGTCGTGGTTGTGATGAATCAGATAGATGTAGCGCATGATGGCATAAATCACGATAGGCACGGTAATCATCATGACAGGGTAGGGCTCGAGGGGCATGGTGCGGGCGGTAAAAGTAAACAAGGTATACGCAATAATCGTGGCTGCGGTCACAATCGACAACATCTGGTCGATCATTTCGATGGAATATTCTTGCAGGATTTTGCGGTGGGACGAGGCGCCTTGGTCGAGCAATACCAACTCACCACGGCGTTTGCCCAATCCAAGGAAGAGGGCGAGCAGGCCCATACAGAGTAGAAGCCACGGCGTGATGGCGATATCGAGGACGGCGGCCCCCGCCACCGCACGGAGCACAAAGCCGGCAGCAATGGTAAAAATGTCGATGATGACGATGTTTTTGAGGACATACGAATACAACACCCCTTGGACCACAAGGTAGGTAATGATAATCCACATAAAATCAAAATCGCCATCGACGAACCACGCACCGAACACCGCAACCACCAATAACACCACCGATGCGATTGCAGCCAGTGGGATGGGGACAATCCCGGCAGCGATGGGACGATTGCGCTTGCGGGGGTGGGCGCGGTCTTTTTCGACATCTACAATATCATTGATGAGATAGATCGAACTGGCAGCCGCACAAAAGACAAAAAAACCGGTAACCACGGTGATAATTGCTGCAGGTGAGCGCCAGAGATGGTTTTCAGAAAAAACCAGTGCGCCAAAAATGAAGGCGTTTTTGATCCACTGTCGCGGGCGCATCGTACGAACCAGACCACGGATTATTCGCCAGAGCGACGGCGTTACTTGCATTTGACCCTGCACTTTCTCACACAAATCACCACCATTGTACAACAACCTACCATGCCAGCGATGTCGCACTATGAGAATGAACAGGGTATGATATGAGCGAATTACTGTTTATGAGAGAACTCCTATGCCCACCATCCTCGTGGCCACCAGCAACAATCACAAACTAGGCGAATACGCCGCGCTCCTCAATTTGCCCGACCTACAGTTGGTATCGCTGCGTGATGTGGGGATTGCGGCAGATGCCCCTGAAGACGGCGACACATTTACGGCAAATGCCTTACAAAAAGCTCACTATTATGCCAAAAAAAGTAGCATGCCGACCCTTGCCGATGATTCGGGGATTGTGGTGGATGCGCTTGGTGGCGCCCCAGGCGTGTATTCGGCGCGCTACGGTACCCCCGATCTCGACGACACGGGCCGGCGCCGCTTGTTGCTCGCCAATGTCAACGCACTCGGTGATGTCAACCGGAGCGCACGCTTTGTGTGTGTGATTGCCGTTGTCACTCCAACTGGGCAGGAATTGCTGAGTGAAGGGGTGTGCGAAGGGCAGATTGCAGATGTCGAAGCAGGTGAGGGTGGATTTGGCTATGACCCTATTTTTTGGCTCCCATCTCACGGCTGTACCATTGCCCAACTAAGTGCCGACCAAAAAAACGCCTTGAGCCATCGGGGCAAAGCGGTGCGGGGCATCGCACCACGCATACAGGGTGCCATGGAATGACGCCCATACGGTTCATTCGGGTTCCATATACAAGCGCAAGGGGTATTTGTTTTGGCCGGCGAGGTCGTGGGCCTGGTAGATTTTGGTGCTGGCTTCTTGGTAGGGCAAAATCGTCACCAGGGCTTCGCCATGGTGATGGGCCACCAGCATGACATCGACGGCTTGGAGCATGTCGAGGGCAAAAATGCCGGTCAAGACCATCACCAC
>CAISXI010000454.1 GCA_903889425.1 uncultured Roseiflexaceae bacterium
ATGCCATTATTGTACACCAAAGAGACGTCGTATCGGGCGAATAGCGGCGAATGCATTCGCCGGCATTATTCGCCCATACTTCCGACTTCACTTCCTCATTCCGACTTCACGCTTCCTACTTCATAAGTGGTATAGTGGTGATGGTTCGATTTTTCATAGGAGTACTCACAATGACGCGTGTATTGGTATGGAATGAATTCCGCCACGAGAAGGACCCAACCCATTCCGCCGGCACCATCTACCCCAAGGGTATTCATGGCGCTATTGCCGATGGTCTCAAGTCTAGCAGCAGTGACTTTGTGGTAAACACTGCCACTCTCGACGACCCCGAACATGGTTTGACCGAGGCTGTATTGGCCCAAACCGACGTGTTGGTGTGGTGGGGACATATGGCCCACGACGCCGTCCAAGACGATATCGTCGTACGGGTCAAAAAACATGTGGTCGAACGTGGCATGGGCTTGATTGTGCTCCACTCCGGTCACTTCTCAAAAATCTTCAAGTCGTTGATGGGCACCACCTGTGACCTCAAGTGGCGCGAATCTGACGACATCGAGCGGGTGTGGGTCATCGAGCCGAGCCATCCAATTGCGGCCGGCGTGCCCCAACACTTCGAGCTCCCCGAAGAAATGTACGGCGAGCGCTTCGATATCCCCGCCCCCGACAATTTGGTGATGGTGAGCTGGTTCACCGGCGGCGAAGTATTCCGGAGCGGTTGCTGCTATCATCGCGGCAACGGCAAAGTTTTCTACTTCCGCCCTGGCCACGAATCATACCCCACCTACTTCGACAAAAACGTCCAGTTGGTCATCGCCAACGGCGTGCGCTGGGCTGCCCCCAACGGGTTGGTCCGCCCCAGCTATGGCAACCACAAGGCCCTCGAAGGCCAAAAATAACCCTGTGCTGGTGACGTACCGCGGCCCTGCGCCGCGGTACGTTTTTTCATCAACAATTACCAAAAGGAATCACCATGCCCCGTGCCGAAATCACCCTGCCGCGCAATTTACGCGATGCCCTGCGCCGTGGCCACCCGTGGGTCTACCGCAATCACCTCGATGCCGCCATTGATTTGGCCGATGGCACCGAGGTGGTGGTGCGTTGTGCGGGCTGGCGCGGGATTGGGTTGTGGGATGCCCAAGGCCCCATCGCCATCCGCATCTATACCACCGCCAATCGTATCGACGCCACCTTGATTACCCAGCGCGTCCGCGAGGCCTGGCAAGGCCGCTCCATATTGCGCGCCCAAGGGGTGACCGCCTACCGCTGGCTGTTTGGCGAAGGCGACGGCCTGCCAGGTATCACTGTCGATTTGTACGGTAACGTCGCCGTGCTTCAGAGCTATGGTAGTGGCCCTGCGAGTATCGTCCATCACGTGGTGACTGCCTTGGTGGCAGTAAATCCCGATTTGGTGGCCGTGCTGGGCAGCAAAAACCGCGACGACGACACTACCACCCCGCAACGCCGCGCCGTGCTCTGGGGCGAGGTGCCCGACCACGAATTAGTGGTACAAGAGCACGCCGGGTTGCAGTTTGTGGTGGATCCACAGGTTGGCCAAAAAACCGGCTTGTTCCTCGATCACCGCGAAAACCGCCAGACCTTGATGCACTATGTTGCTGGTTTGAGCGTGCTCAATTGTTTCGCTTATACCGGCGCTTTTTCGCTGTATGCCCTCAAAGGGGGCGCGCGCAAAGTGGTCAGCGCCGACAGCGGTCATGGCCTCGCTGAGGCTGCCGACCGCAATATCGCCCTCAATCAATTGCCCGCCGATCGCCATCAGTTTGTCACCCAAGATTGTTTTGATTTACTCCAAAAAATGACCGGCGATGGGCGAAAATACGACTGTATCATCCTCGACCCGCCCAGCTTTGCCCGCACCCGCCAACAGCGTGATGCGGCCATGCAGGCCTATACCCGCCTCAATATGCTGGCGCTCAAGTGTCTGACCCCCAATGGCTTGCTGGTGTCGGCTAGCTGTACTAGCCAAATCGGCCCCGAAGAGTTCCGCGCGATGTTGGCGACCGTCGCGACCAACAGTGAAAAACGCCTGCAAATCGTGCATGAAGCCGGGCACGCCCTCGATCACCCCGTGCCGACGCACTTCCTCGAAGGGCGCTACCTGAAGTTTATTATTGCCCGGGTCAGCGAAATGTGGTGAGTCGCTAAATTCAGTGGGATAGCTTTCTGAAACTGTGCACAATGCGTGCACAGTTTTTTTGTCTGTATATACAAATTATGAGAAAATGAACAAATGCTGTGCAATATATTGACAAAACATGAAAACGGGATTATAATACTTACCGTTCGGTATATAAAGGGGTGACATGGCACGAGACGGCGCACAAACCGCAGAGCGCATATTGCAAGTGGCGCGCCAACTGTTCATGGAACGGGGCTTTAGTGGCGTATCAATCAATGATGTGGTGCAACAGGTAGGCATTACCAAGCCGACGTTGTATTACCACTACGCCGACAAAGAGGCCTTGTATGTGGCTATGGCAGTGCGGATGTTGACCCAAATGGGGGATGAAATGAACGCGGCGATTGCGGCCATCGACGGTAGCTTTGCACAGTTATTGTGCAGAGTGATTGAAATGATTCAGTCACACAACGCCGAAGACACGCGTATGTTGCGTCACGAGATTCGCACCTATTTATCACCACAATGGCAAGCGCAATTAGCCGAACAGTTTTATCGCACCATGATGGATCCATTAGAGTCGATGATGGCGCAGGGATTGGCGACCAAGCAGATTAGCGGTGGCACTGCAGCCGAGCTCGCCATGATGTTTTTATGTTTTATTGAGGCATTTAGTGGACCAGAAGGTGCCGCTATCCAGATGCATATTGATGCAACGCGGATGACCCACATGTTTTTGTATGGCGTAAGTTACCAAGAGGAGCAATACCATGGCAGTGATTTCACAAAGTTGGCGTAATCGTGTCCCCCAGATTTCGGGACGAATGATGGTTATTATTGGCGTCGTCATCGTGGCAATTGTGGGTGTAATTGTCTTTAGTTCGGTGCAAAGCAACGCCGCCGCCACCGCCATCGGTGCGACCGTCACCGCTACCCAAGGGGACATTACGGCCAGTATTACCGCCACCGGCAAAATGACGCCCCGCAGTAGTGCGGATTTGAGTTATACCAGCGGCGGACGCGTCGCAGAAGTGTTGGTGGTGGCTGGTGATAGTGTGGCAAAGGATGCACCGCTGGTCAAGCTCGAAGACAACATGTTGTCGCTCGATGCCCAATCTGCCACCGCCGCCATGGACCAAGCCCAAGCTGATGTGGCAGTGGCTACGGCCCAATTGGCTGGTGCCCAAGCGGTACTCAACCAAACCGTCGGCAGTGTGACGGCCAACGACATTACCGCCGCCCGGGCGATTTTGACCGAAGCCCAAGCCCGTTTGGCGTTGCTCAGCAACGGTACCCGCGCCGAAGTGTTGGCGCGCACCCAAGCTGCCGTGGTCGATGCCCAAGCCAACCTCGATACCCAGCGCAAAACTTTGTCAGTGGCCAAGGAACAAGCCGATACCTTGGTGGCTCAGCGTGCCAATGATTTGGCCGATGCCCAATCAGCGATGACTGGCGCCTATGAAGACAATCAACACGTGATTGCCAAAGGCACCGATCCCCGCACCGGCCGTGAATTGAGCCAAAGCGATGCCCGAGACTATGCCGGCAAATATAACGAAACCGTGCGTGCCACCGAAAACGCCACGGCGTTGCTTGCCCAAGCCACCCGTGACGCCGACGCTGCCCGGCAAGCCGAAATCAGTGGGATTGCTACTGCCGAATCACGTTTAATCACCGCTCAAGCCGATTTGACCGCCCTAACTAGTGGTGCCGGTGCTGATGTAGCCGCTGCCAAAGCGGCTGTGGCAATTGCCGATTCAAACCTCGGTAAATTGCTTGGTGACCAACGTAACGCCCAAGTCGCCGCCCAAGAAGCCAATGTCGCCGCCGCCAAAGCCGGCCTTGATCGTGCCAATGCCCGTTTGACCCAAGCCCAAGCCCAAGCCCAAATGGCCGGCGTCAAGCTGGACGATGCCACCTTGACTGCCCCGTTTGCAGGGGTGGTGGCTGATGTGAATGCCAAAGTGGGTGAATTAGTCACCACGGCGCCGGTAGTCAATTTGATTGATATCACCAAATTTGCGGTCGAAATCACTGTTGACGAAGTCGATGTGGCCTATGTGGCTGTCGGCCAGTCTGTAGCGGTGTTGGTCGATGCCCTTGGCGAACCCGCCTTGCAAGGTACGGTGGTGCGTATCGCGCCCCAAGCCACTATCAACAACGGAGTGGTGTCGTACAAAGTCACCGTCGAAGCAACCCCCGATCAACGGGTGGTCAAATCTGGCATGACTGCGTCGGCGCAAATCATTACTGCCCAAGCCAAAAACGCCATCGGCTTGCCTCGCGCTGCGGTGCATCTGATCGACGGCGTACAAAAAGTGACCGTGGTCAAAAATGGCGTCCGTGAGGTTCGTACCGTCGAAACCGGCGTGAAGGGTGACGATTTGGTCGAAATCAAAAGTGGCATCGTGGCGGGCGACGTCATCGAAATCGACGGCGAGGCAAGTAAATGAGCACTGACGTCGTTGCGATTCACAACGTCTCCAAAATCTTCGATGGCGGTGACAACCGCGTCGTCGCCTTGGATAACGTCTCGGTTACCATTGCCAAAGGCGAAATGGTTGCCATCATGGGACCGTCAGGGAGTGGCAAAAGCACCTTGATGACCATCATCGGTTTGCTCGACGTACCGACGAGTGGCACGTATTTGCTGGATGGTATCGAGACGAGTGGACTTGATCGCACGGCCCAAGCAGGCGTGCGCAACCAAAAGCTCGGTTTTATCTTCCAAAACTTTAATCTGTTACCGCGACTGAGTGCCCTGCAAAACGTCGCCTTGCCGATGGTGTATGCTCGGGTGGGAGTCAGCGAACGGGAAGCGCGGGCCAAAGCAGCGCTCGAAGCGGTGGGTTTGGGGAATCGCCTCAATAACCGTCCCAATGAGCTGTCTGGCGGCCAAAAGCAACGGGTGGCGATTGCCCGGGCCTTGGTCAACAATCCCGCAATTTTGTTGGCCGACGAGCCAACCGGTGCCCTCGACAGTCGTACCGGTCAAGAGATTATGGCGTTGTTTCGCCAACTCAACCGTGAACAAGGCATCACGGTGATAGTGGTAACCCACGACGCTGAAGTCGGCAAGCAGATGGATCGTATCGTCAGCTTGCGTGACGGTCAATTAAATATGGATGCCTTGCACGAATATTACGGAATTAACACTGACGCCTTGGGGCGGGTTGTGAAGGAGGTGCCACATGTGGGGTGAACAATTACGCATGGCATGGCAAAGCTTGCGCGCCAACACCTTTCGTTCGCTATTGACCATGTTGGGGATTATCATTGGTTCGTCCACCTTGGTGTCGGTGTTGTCGTTGGGCAATGCCTTGCAAGGGCAAGTGTTTGAGCGCTTTATTGACTTGGGGACGCGGCGGGTGGCGATTTTGCCTGGCGACCCCGATGCCAACGGCGCTCGGGTATCGTCGGGATATGGCTTGTTGTCAATCAAGGACTTTAATGCCTTGGACAAAATGGTCACCACCCACCCTGATATTTTTCGCACCATCGTCCCTGAAGTCGCCCTCAAAGTACGGGCTCGCTCAGGCACTGTCGAAGTCGATTCGTTGGTGGTGGGTACGGGTGCCGATTATCAAAAAGTCCAATCGGTACCCATCGAAGCTGGGCGGTTTTTTACCCTTGACGAAGAACAAGCTTCTGATCGGGTGGCCGTACTTGGGTCACTCGTAGCCGAGGATTTGTTTGGCAAAGGTCCCGAAAATCGGGTCAAGGCAGTAGGTCAAACCATCATCATCAATGGGCAGAGCATCAAAATCCTGGGGGTGATTAAAGGCGCCGGCGGTCCTTTTTCGTCGGACCAACGTATCCTCGTACCATCTGGCACAGCCCGCTTGCGCATCGCCGGCAACCAAGACTTGCCTGGCCGGGGACTCAAGATGTCGTCGATTTTGTTGGGGTTACGCACCGAAGGGGTCGTGACCAAAGCCGAAGCCTTGATTACGGCGACGTTGCGCGATGCGCGCAATGTGCCAGTGGGCGCCATCGACGACTTCAAAATCAATTCACCGACCCAGGCCTTGGGGATTTTGAATGGCATTAACAGTGCAATCACCGGCTTCATTGCGGTGGTGGCAGGGATTAGTTTGGTCGTCGGTGGGATTGGGATTATGAACATCATGTTGGTGGCAGTGACCGAACGTACCCGCGAAATCGGCGTACGCAAAGCCTTGGGTGCTACTGACCGTGATGTGCTTGGTCAATTCGTCATCGAAGCTGCCACCATTAGTCTGATTGGCAGTCTAATTGGGATTGGGTTTGCGGTGGCGTTGGTGTTAGCGATTGCATCGGCGGCGGGACTGGGGATGATTCTGTCGATTCCGGCGGTGATTATTTCGTTGATTTTTGCCTTAGGCATCGGGATTGGTTTTGGCTATTACCCGGCCAAACGAGCGGCCTTGTTGTTGCCTATCGAAGCCTTGCGCTACGAATAGTCTGGCATGTATCAGCGCACCATAGCCACGGCTATGGTGCGCTTTTTATTGGGGAATGGAGCGAGTCATGCAGGCAAATATCGACGTGTTGACCGCGATGAATGTCGCTGATTTACAAAAATCATTCAAGGTTGATCAGCGACCAGTGCTGCGTCGGATTGTGGCGGTGCTGGGGTGGTGGCCGGCGCGGCGTTTGGCACAGAGTATGGCGGCCTGCGACCACTTGGCCGGTCAGCAAAGCCTAGCGGCCGCCGGGCAGGTGATTGTTGATCAATACGCCACGCAGGTAGATTATGTGGGCACCGCGCATATCCCACGGACCGGCGCAGTCCTCATCTGTGCCAATCACCCGGGTATGGTCGATACTTCGGCATTGTTTGTGGCGATTAATCGCCCCGATGTGCTGGTGATTGCCGCCGATCGGCCATTGCTCCGGGCCTTGCCCAATGTGGCAGCCCGTTTGATTTGTGTACCCGATGAAGTCGCTGGCCGCGCCCAGGCGATGCGAATTGCAGCCCGGCATTTGCGCAATGGTGGGGCGTTGTTGACTTTTCCGGCTGGGCATATCGAGCCTGATCCAGCGGTGATGGATGATGCAGATGCGACGCTGGTTGATTGGTCAGCGGTCACGGCGTTGTTTTGTCGCTTGGTCCCAGGCTTGCCGGTGGTGGGAGCGCTGGTGAGTGGGGTGATTTCGGCCCGCGCCCTGCAAAACTGGTGGGTGCGGCGCATGCCGGTCCGTAAAGACCGTGATTGGTTTGCCGCCACTTTGCAATTAATCGTGCCGTGGTACCGCGCCACGTTAGTGCGGGTGCGCTGTGCCCCGCCGCTGATTGGTAGTGAGGGATTGATTGATGGTATGCGTGAATTAATTGCCCAAGAACGTATTGCCCGCCAGTAGGTACGAGGCATGCAGTAGGTGCGAGGCATGCAGTAGGTGCGAGGCATGCCTCGCACCTACTGGGTTTTGGCACGCAACAACAACCATTGCCAGCGCCGCATCATGAGCCAGGCCAAAAACGAATAATGGGTGGTATCGATGCGGTAGCCGGCTTGGGTGTAGAGAGCCAACGCTGCCCGGTTGGTAGCGCTGACAAATAAACAGAGTGATGCGAGATTGAGCCGACGTGCTTCGCTGCTGGCGTGTTGCATGAGGGCCCGGGCGACCCCCCGCCGTTGATAATTACTCCGCACGGCCACATCGCTGATATAGAGTTCGTTGTTGGCGATGGGGTGGTCAATAATCGACAAGGCAGTCAGGGCATACATGGCACGCCCAAACCCTAATGCTTTGATGAACAACCACTCCACGGCGACAGGGGGCAATTGGCGCATCGTTATGCGCGCGCGCAAGGAGATGGTGGCCACAATCTGATCATCGAGTATGGCTACCCACATGCCTTGTAGGCCGGCGGGGCCTTGACGGCGCCAGGTTTCGGCCATTAATTCAACGCCAATCTGAAATTTGGCACGCCCAAAGGCCGCTAGGAATTTGTCGTTGAAGGCATCGCTATGGACTGCGACGACACCAGCGATATCTGCGGGGGTGGCGGCACGAATGGTAATTGGGGAATC
Source organism: uncultured Roseiflexaceae bacterium (assembly GCA_903889425.1). Taxonomy (GTDB): domain Bacteria; phylum Chloroflexota; class Chloroflexia; order Chloroflexales; family Roseiflexaceae; genus UBA965. The sequence continues at coordinate 8,155 of CAISXI010000454.1, forward strand.
GCTCATACCGCAAACCGTAGCACCTCACGGCGCCCTGTGGCTGGCGGGGTGATGCGGGTGAGGGTTTCGTTGCCATAAAACCAACGCCAAAAAATCCGGGGCACGCGCGTCATGCCACCACCTTGGCTGGCGTGACATTGCCAGGCGGTGATTTTGGCGGGGATGACATGCCGGCAATCGACGGTGGTGGTGATGGGGGTGGCTTCTTCGGCGACCCGTACCACGTCGATATCGCCGTTGCGCCCAAAGGCGCGAGGGTTGCGCCCAATTACCCGCATCAGCAAAATAATTGCGCGCAATAGGGTGGTCGAAAACGTCGAATAAAACAAATTGGGTACCTGCCAGGTGGTTTGGGCGAGGGCTGCTAGTGTGGCATGGTGAATGGCAATATGATCGGGGTGACCATAGCCACCGTAGGGTGGGAAGGTGATGACGAACTCGGGTTTGATGTCATCGATGAGGGTTGCTACGCGGGTGGCCACGTCACCTACCGGTGCTTGTACGAGTGCTTGGGGGTTTTGGTTATCGGGGCTGCCAGGCATGTTGCTGTCGCGGTAATTGAGGAAGTGGACGGCACCGAGGTCGAGGGCGTCGGCGGCGGCCATTTGTTCGGCAGTACGTAGGGCACGGACGTCGGGGTAGGTGGTGAGGTAGTGGGCATCAACGGTGCCACATTCACCACGAGTAGCACAGATATAGTGCACTTCGATACCGGCATGGCGCGCCGCGAGGATGATCCCGGCGTTGCCAAAGGCTTCATCGTCGGGGTGGGCATAAATAACCAACATGCGCCGTGCGGCCGTAAGCGGGCGGCGGTAGATACTTTCGGTTTGGGGTGAATAATGGGGTATATCGCTCATGGCACGACTCCTTTTTGGTTGTTGCTATTACTATACCGCATCCCTTGACGTATAGGGAGTGATTGGTTTTGATTGGCAATGACTCCATACCGCAATATGACAATGATTCACCTGCTCGTGTGGATGAATGAGCGTAAATGGTTTGGGTCTACGAAAGGACACTACGGTTGTGCCTGTGGTATAATTACCTCAAATTACAGGAGTATGACAGTGACCAATCCAACAACCCCGCCGAGTATCGTAGATATTTTGAGTGACGCATTTGCAGCCCTGAATCGGGCGCCGTGGGTTTTGTTGGTGCCGTTGCTCCTCAATGCCTACTTGTGGTTTGGTGCGGGTGTCTCGTTGGCTCCACTGGTGGCACAGATGAGTGCCATGGTGCGTGAGATTCAACCTGATGGGGCAAGTACGAGCGACATCAAAGACGTCCGTGAGCAGTCATTGTTGCTTCTCGATGAAATCGCCAAGTTAGACATGCGTGGTCAATTGGCGTGGTTGAATGTGGTGCCTTATACCATTTACACTTTTCGCACCACAGGGGCGAGTGCCGAGGCGCTTGGCTTACCCTATATCGTTGCCATGTCGGTGCCACTGCGTCCCAACGAAACCGTCCAAATCGCTGATGCGGTGGCGTTGTTTGGCTGGATTGCAATCATCAACGTGGTGGCATTAATCGCAAGTGGAGTCTTTTTGGAGTTGGCACGGGGTGGCGTGACCCGTATGCCTGATTGGCCACAGGCGCCGTCACGCATGGCCCGCACTGTGGCAGTGTTGTTGCTGTATGCCTTGTTGATGGCTGCGGTAGTGGCGTTGTTGTTGATTCCATTGACTATTTTTGTGATGTTGTTGTTTGGTGTGAGTCCGGCTTTTGGGGCGTTTGTGGTATTTATTGGGGCCGGGGTCTGGTTGTGGGTAGGGATTTATATCGGATTTACGCGTGAAATCATGGTGCTGTCACAGATTGGTCCGATTCGTGCGATCCAAACCAGTGTACAGATTGTGCGGGTATCGTTTTGGCGTACCCTCGCACTCTTGATGATATTGTTGGTAATTGCTGCGGGGAGCGGCGTGATTTTGACTGGGTTGATTGATTCATTCATTGGACGGATTACAGTCGTCGTCATCGGCACGTATTTGACGACTGGGTTGGTCATGGCGCGCTTGCGCTTCGTGCAATACCAATTAAGTCAAATCGTTGCGGTGGCGCAACCGAGTGGGGTTTGATGCATTTGCATCAGTTGTAGAGGAAAGAAATAGTTATATGAGTGATGCAGGAATGCAAGCTTCGGTGTACGACGAGAGTCAAATTCAGGTCCTTGAAGGCATGGAAGCGGTGCGTAAGCGCCCTGGTATGTATATTGGACCGACCGATATCAATGGCTTACACACCATGGTCCGTGAAGTGGTCGACAATTCTGTCGACGAAGTCATGGCCGGTCGTGCCACTGCCGTCGAAGTCATCATCCACGATGATGGCTCCGTTACGGTGCGTGACGATGGCCAAGGCATCCCCGTCGGTATCCACCCCAAAATGGGCATTAGCACGCTCCAAGTGGTTATGACGGTGCTCCATGCCGGTGGCAAGTTTGGTGGTACCGGTTACAAAGTATCTTCAGGACTCCACGGCGTGGGTGTGTCGGCAGTCAACGCCTTGTCGGCGTATTGCCGTGTCGATGTCTACCGTAATGGCCGCCACTATTATCAAATCTTTAAATGTGGTATTCCCCAAGGTGATATCACCGATGTCGAGCCAACAGAGCGTCATGGCACTGAAACGACGTTTTTGCCAGATACGACTATCATCCAAACCCTCGACTACAACTTCCGTACCTTGGCGCAACGTTTCCGCGAAATGTCGTACCTCAACAAAGGCCTGCGCTTCCGCTTCGTCGACGAGCGTGACGACAACGAACTCAACTTTTATTTTGAGGGTGGGATTGGCTCGTATGTGCGCCACCTCAACAAAGACCGGGCCGTGCTCCACAAACATCCATTTTATGTGGATCGGATTGCCGATGACGTGGCGGTCGAGATTTCGTTGCAATATACCGACACCTACGACACCGACTCCATCTATTCATTTGCCAACAACATCAACAACACCGATGGCGGCGCGCATGTGACCGGCTTCCGCAATGCCTTGACCCGCGTCGTCAATACCTATGCCCGTGGCAAAAACCTGCTCAAAGAAAACGATACCAATTTGACGGGTGATGACGTGCGCGAAGGCTTGACGGCAGTAATTAGCGTCAAATTGCGTGATCCGCAGTTTAGCTCACAAACCAAAGAAAAACTGGTCAGCCCGGTGGCTGCCACTGCCGTCAATACCGTATTTGGTGATGCCTGGCAACAATGGCTCGAAGAAAACCCCGCCGAAGCCAAGCGCATCATCGAAAAATGTGTCTCGGCAGCCCGCACCCGCCTCGCTGTGCAAAAGGTGCGTGAAACGGCCCGCAAAGGCGCCCTCGAAGGCTTTTCGCTCCCGGGTAAATTGGCCGACTGCTCCGACAACAACCCCGCCAACTGTGAATTGTTCATCGTAGAAGGTGATAGCGCCGGTGGCAGCGCCAAACAAGGCCGTGATCGCCGCTTCCAAGCGATTTTGCCGTTGCGTGGCAAGATCCTCAACGTCGAAAAAAGCCGCCTCGACCGCATGTTGTCGAACAACGAAGTCCGTTCGTTGATTACCGCCATCGGTGCGAGTGTGGGCGATCAATTTGACGTCAGCAAAATTCGTTACCACCGCGTCTTTTTGATGAGTGACGCCGACGTTGACGGCAGCCACATCCGCACCTTGTTGCTGACCTTCTTCTTCCGTTATATGCGCCCGCTCATCACTAACGGCAATTTGTATATCGCCCAACCACCCTTGTACCGCCTCAAGGTCGGCAAAAACGAACGCTACGTCTACGACGACCGCGAACGCGAAGAATACGCCGCCACCTTGTCGCCGAGTGATCGTAGTCGCATGGAAATCCAACGCTACAAAGGCTTGGGTGAAATGAACGCTGATCAATTGTGGGACACCACCATGAACCCCACCAATCGGATTATTTTGCAAGTCACCATGGATGATGCCGTGGCTGCCGAAGAAACTTTCACCATGCTGATGGGTGACCTCGTGCCACCGCGCAAACGCTTCATCCAAACCCACGCCCCCGAAGTGCGCAACCTCGATATCTAAGAGGTAAGCGAATACCCGAATTTTTAGCCCCCTCTATGGAATACACCATAGAGGGGGCTCGTATATACACGTGAGTATCAGTTTATGGTGCGGTTTTTGGGAAAGTGGTGGTGGCAAATGCGATGCGCCCCCTCCTAATATGTCGTGTTTTCGAGGGAAGGATTAATAACGAATCGGGTACAATGAGGCTATCAATTTTGATGGAAAGGTCCGATATGAAAATTCTCATCCCCGATTCGATTGCGCTCCCGTTTCCAGTGAATGCTGTTGATAATTACGTCGTTTATTCTATTACTGCACCATTTACTCCAGCGCATGTAGACGCACAAATGCTGGTGTTGTGGGGCAATAGTGCCGCAAATTTGCACTCGGCGGTACATGATTTGCCCAATCTGCAATTAGTCCAGACGCTGGCGGCCGGCCCCGATGCCGCCTTGGCAGCAGGATTTGCGCCCCACATCACGATTTGCTCGGGGCGGTCGTTGCACGATGGCCCCGTCGCCGAACACGCCTTGGCCATGCTGTTGTATGTCATCCGGGGTATCGATCAATTGGTGGTGGCGCAACAGGCACGTGTCTGGGATACCCGCATCGGCAAAGACCAAACTGTGCCAGCAACGCAGGGTTTGTACACCTTGGCCGGCGCAACGGTGGTCATCCTGGGCTACGGCTCGATTGCGGCGGCGCTGACGCCGTTGTTGCAGGGACTGGGGGCCACGGTGATTGGAGTGGCGACCAGTGCGGGTGTGCGCTACGGACACCCGGTGAGCGCCATGACCGACGTGCATCAGGTATTGCCGCAGGCCGATGTGGTGCTGTCGTTGTTGCCGGCCTTGCCGACCACCGAGCGCTTGGTTGACGGAGCGTTTTTGGCGCGCCTCAAACCGAGTGCGGTGTTTGTGAATGTGGGACGTGGCAAAACAGTCGACGAGGATGCGTTAGTTGATGCATTGAAAACGGGGCAGTTACGGGCGGCGGCCTTGGATGTGACCTACGTCGAGCCATTGCCGGCGGCGTCACCGTTGTGGGATTGCCCAAATTTGTTGCTGACGCCCCACGTGGCCGGCGGCCGCCCGCAAGGGGCGGTGGCGTTGGTGCAGGCACAGGTGTCCGCAGTGCGGGCTGGACAAGCGGCGCGCAACGTGGTGCGCTGAGGTTATTGGTTGTTTTTTTCGATTTCGGCGCGGCGCAGGCGGTACAAAATTTCTTCTTCGACGCGCCGCACGCCGCCGATGCGGTCGGCAATCACGCCAAACAAAAAGATGATAAAGCCGATGATCAGCAAAGTGCTGCCGGCAACCAAGGCTTGGTCGTTGGTGGCGACCAAGCCATAGGCACGTGCCACATAGACATACAAAGCCCGGCCCAGCAATACAATCCCAGCCAACAGAAAGGGGATTGCGAGATACGAAAAACTTTTGAGTGGCTCGTAGGTGGCATAGGTGCGGGCAATGGTAGCCGCTTGGCGCTTGATGAAGTTCCAATTGCCGGTGAACAAACGTGATTCCCGCGTGACCAGATTGGTTTTGATGGGCACGTGGTGGATGGCTAATTTGCGTTTGCCGGCTTGGATGAGTACTTCGATGGTATACGAAAAATCACTGGTCACAAAGGTGCGCAAGGCCGCTTCGCGCGACAGCGCGCGGAAGCCGCTGACGGTGTCGGGCACATCGGTGCCCGACGCCCAGCGCACTACGCCACTGCCCACATATTGCAAAAATTTCTTGAGGGGCGAAAAGTGGTCGAGTTGCTGGACTTGGCGATCGCCCACCACCATATCGGCTTGTTTGGCCAAAATAGGCGCCACCAAGCGGGGGATTTCGCTGCCCGGGTATTGGTGGTCGGCGTCGGTATTGACGATGATGTCGGCGCCGAGGCGCAGACAATTGTCGATACCGGTTTGGTAGGCGTAGGCCAAACCACGCCGAGCCGTATGACTGATGACATAATCGACCCCAGCGGCCCGGGCGATGGCCACGGTATCGTCGGTGCTGCCGTCGTCGATGAGCAATACTTCGACCACATCGATACCGGGGATTTGGCGGGGGATATGGCTGACCACCTCGGCGATGGTTTCTGCTTCATTGAGGGCCGGGATTTGGACGATGAGCTTCATGACAATCTCCGTTTGTACAAAAAATCAAATCACCCGATCATTGCCACCATCAATCGGGATTTGGGCGCCGGTGGTGCGGGCAAATACATCGCTACATAACGCCACTACCAGTTTGGCCACATCGTGGCTGGTGATGGTGGTATGCAAAATATTGTTCTTTTTGTAGTCGTCGATGCTCATGCCATAGTTGGCTGCCCGGCTCGCAAGCACATCGTCACTCCAAATACCGGTATCAAAGACTTGGTTGGGGTGCACCACATTTACGCGAATGCCCGCCTCGCCCCATTCGAGCGCCGCCACCCGCGCCAGCTGGGTGATGGCGGCCTTGGAGGCCGAGTAGGCGGCTGCCCCTGGCCCGGGTGCCGGTACATTTTTTGAACCAATAATCACGACCCGTCCGCCATCATGAGCCAAGGCCAGCAAGGGCTGACATTCGCGCATCAACACCATATTGGCATCGAGATTGATGGCCATGGTGCGGCGCCATTCGTCGCTAGGCAGGGCATTGATGAGGCGACTTTTGGGGAAGATGCCGGCGTTGAGTACGAGAATGTCGATACCCCCAAAGGCCTGCACGCCTTGGTCAATCGCCGCCCCAATCGCTTGTTCGTTGCTGATATCGCAGATGATAGTACAGACATCAGGGCGGGCAAATACCTCAGTCAGGCGCGGATTGATGTCGAGCGCGATGACAGCGGCGCCTTGGGCCAACAAGGCTTCAACGCAGGCCCGACCAATCCCCGAGGCTGCCCCCGTCACCAAGGCTACTTGGCCACTCAAGGGAGGGGCGTGGCCCAGCAGTTTGAGTTTGACCTGCTCGAGTTCCCAGTATTCGATGGCAAATAAATCGGCATCAGGCAAGGGCGTGTAGCCCCCCAATGCTTCAGCGTTGACGATGACGGGAATGCTCTGGCGATAGACATCGCCGCCAATCAAGGCTTCGCGCACCCGCCGCCCTACACTCAACACCCCCAGCTCGGGGTCGAGCACGATGCGGGGCGCGGGGTCGAGCATGGTGAGTGGCGTGGTGGCGTCGGCGCTGTATTGGCCAAACCAGGTCTGATAGCGCGCCACAAAAGCGGCCACATCGCGCCCCACCAAGGGAATCTGACGGGTGCGGATGATATGGTCGGGGGTGACACAGCCGCGCTGGGCGATACTGGCCAAATCGGGGCGCGCTACAAAGGCCGCTCCAGCTGCATCGGTTTGGGGTATCAGGACCACCGCAGCGCCGAGGGCGCTGGCGATGTCGTGGCGCAATTGGGCCCGGGCTTGGCGGGCGACAGGTGGGGCAAAAACCGTGGCGGTGGCTGGGTGAATTTGTTGTGACACAAATTGTTCGGCCACGTTGACGTAGTGAATCATGCGGTCGTAGCTAGTTTTGGCATCGTCGCCCCAGGTGAAAATCCCATGGTTGAGCAAAATCAACCCTTCGTGATGGGGCTGCAGTTGGCTGGCGAGTTGCTGGGCACAATGGCGGGCCAAGGCGAATCCCGGCATCACATAGGGCACTACCAAGAATTTGTCGCCGTAGAGTTGTTGGATGTATTCGTTGGCCTGGGGAGTATCGAGGATGGTCAATACGGCATCGGCGTGGGTATGGTCGACATAGGTATAGGGGATGATGGCGTGCAAAATCGCTTCGACCGAGGGAGTGGGCGCGCTACTATCGGTGAGGGCGCAACGCATGGCATTGACCATGGCGGCATCACTAAGCTCGGGCAATTGTCCCATGCGCACCAAGGGGTCGAGTCGGCAGGGCGCAAAGCCGCGGCGGTCGATGGTACCGAGGTCGTGTCCACTGCCTTTGATATATAAAATAGTCTCGCTATCGCCAAACAAATTCTGTGCGGTGATTTTGACAGACGTGTTGCCACCGCCATGGAGCACCAAGGCGGGGTCGGCGCCCAGCAGGCGCGAGGTGTAGATGCGCAAATCGAGTGGGGTGGCGCATTGCATGGCCGTGGCATCGTTCCAGCGATTGTGCATGATGGTATTCCTGTAGCAATTGCATCCATAATAACATATTGATGAAGGAGGAAGTATGAAGGAGGAAGTAGGAAGTAGAGACGCAACAGGCTGCGACTGTACAAGGACGCAGCAGGCTGCGTCTAGGTATGCAGATTATCTCGTATAATCAATGGTGTGAAACAGCCAATCAATTTTTTGTTCATGTGTATATCGATTTTGAGCCTGGTGGCCTGTAGTCGCCCTGTCTCTGTACCGGCTTTTGCTACCCCTACTGCCGTGTTAGCGGCTGAGGTACTGGGCGAAACAGTCGTCACCACGCCGGTGCCACTCACCCTCGTGCCATGGCAGTCGCCCGACGGTCGGGTGCAGTTGCGTGTGCCCCAAGCCTGGAGCATCGAAAGTCATAGCGATGCCGGTCGGGCCTTGTGGATCTGGAATGCCCCCAATCAACGCGGCCTGATTTCGTTGTTGCTTATCGCAAGTCCTACCGCGTTGGAGACCAGCGCCCGCCAAGAATTGTTGCTCCAGACCCTCAATCAACTGGGTGCCACTAGCCAAGGCGACATTAATACCGACAATCAAGGGCGGATGATAATGGAAGCCAGTGGTAGTGGTACCAATCGCGAAGGGCGCGCCGTGCCGATGTGGCTACGGGTCAGTGTCCAACAATTCGCCGATAGTATTGCCATTGTGGTGATGAGCGTGCCAGAGTCTGATATTGCCCTGATTCAACCCGTGGTCGATCAGATTTTGGCGACGGTCGATGTGGCGCCCTTGCCGACGGTGACACCCATCCCCACCGCCACCCCCGCGCCGTTTACCAAAGACACCTTTGACCAAGACGACGGTAAATGGTTCGTAGGCGACGATCTGCGCCGTGCCATCGCGGTACGTGATGGGGTTTATCGCATCTATTTGCGCATGGCCGATAGCTACTACCTCAGTGCGCCTGCCGAAATAGCGCGGCTCGACCAACACATCAGTGTCGATATGGCCTTTGACGGCTCGGCACGCATCGGCACCGCCTTGCGCTTCCATGCCCGCCCCGACGATACCCGCGACTATGTGGTCTGCTGGATTAGTCCACTGCAACGGTTTGGCTGTGTGCGCTCTGACGGCGATAAATGGCAAACCATGCAAGATGTCACCGATAGTACTATTATTAAACCAACGGAAGTCAATCACGTCGAATTTGCGGTGCAAGGTGACCAATATACCTTTACCGTCAATGGGAGCGTGCTGGCCACCTTTGCCACCACCATGCCCGATGCGGGGGTGCCTGGCCTCTATGTCGAAACCTTCGATTCGGCTGCTGGTGGTCTGTTTGATAACGTAGAAACATCGTGAAGGCCATACAAGGGAGTTGCCGCCGATGAATACTCGTGCTAATACTGCAGGAACACTCCATCCCGACGATGCATTGATGCATTCTGCCACTGCCAACGATTTGTGCAATCGCTTCCGGATTAACGCCAAAAACGACCCCAACCTCGAACAATACACCCTGCTCGTCCGGGCTGCCTATGCCATCGCCCATGCCGCTCACGCCCATCAGATTCGTGAGTCTGGTGAACCGTATGTCAATCACCCCGTGGCAGTAGCGATTATTTTGCTTGATCTCGAAATCGATGCCGAGACGGTGATGGCCGCCCTGCTCCATGACGTCATCGAAGATACCACTATCACTTACGACCAAATCGAAACCTACTTTGGTGCCGAGGTCGCCGCCCTCGTCGATGGCGTCACCAAATTGTCGGAGCTCGAGATACGCCCTAAAGAAGAAGCCCAAGCCGAAAATTACCGCAAAATGTTTGTGTCGATGGCCAACGATCCCCGTGTGGTGCTGGTCAAATTGGCCGACCGCCTGCACAATATGCGCACCATTCATGTCACCAAACCCGAAAAACAACACCGCATCGCCCGCGAAACCATCGAAATTTATGTGCCCCTCGCCCATCGCCTTGGTATCAGCCAGCTCAAATGGGAACTCGAAGATCGCTCGTTTGCGGTGCTCGAACCTGATCATTACCAAGAAATCAGCCGCCAGTTGGCGATGCGCCGTGATGTGCGTGAACGCACCGTGCAACGGGTGGTTGAGCGTCTGCGTGACGTGCTGGGGCACGAGCAGATCAACGGCGAAGTGTCGGGGCGCCCCAAAAACATCTACTCGATTTATCGCAAAATGGCGCGCAAAGGGGTGCGCCTCGAACAAATCTACGACCAACTCGCCGTGCGGGTCATCGTTACTACCGTCCCCGAATGCTACCAAGTATTAGGGTTGGTACACACCACTTGGCCCCCCGTGCCCGGTGAATTCGACGATTACATCGCCAACCCCAAAGAAAGCCTCTATCGCTCACTGCACACCACCGTGCTCATCCCTGGTGGTCAGCCGTGCGAAGTCCAAATCCGCACGGCCGAAATGCATGAAATGGCCGAGCATGGTATCGCGGCCCATTGGCGCTACAAAGATGGCTACAAACGCTCCGACCAAAAATTCGACGACAAAATTGTCTGGTTGCGCAGTTTGATGTCGTGGCGCAACGAAGTGGCCGATGGCAGCGAAGTGGCCACCGACTTCGTCGAGCGCTTCAAGTCGGACTTCCTCGAAGAACAGGTGTTTGTCTTTACCCCCCGTGGCAAAATCATCGACTTGCCGGTGGGCTCGACCCCCGTCGACTTCGCCTATCGTATCCACTCCGACGTGGGCAATAACTGCGTCGGTGCCCGGGTGCACCAGCGCATGGTGTCGCTCGATTATCAACTCCAGACCGGCGAAATGGTCGAGATTATGACCAAGCGCACCTCCAATGGCCCTAGCCGCGATTGGTTGAACTTCGTCAAAACCGTCAGTGCCCGCAATCATATCCGCCGTTTTTTTAAGCGGGCTGACCGTGATGAAAACATTGCGGCCGGACGTGAAATGCTCGAAAAAGAGCTCAAACGGCTCGGCTTGGTGGTGGCCCTCGAAGACCTCGCCAGCTTGATGAATATCAAACCAGTCGATGAAATGTTGGTGTTGATTGGTAGTGGCGAATTGTCGGCCCGTACCGTTGGCCAAAAAATGTTGGCCAGCCAGATGCCCGAAGATGTCGTCGCCGACCCACCCACCCCCGCTTCGCCCAGCAAAATCAGCGAACAAACCAACGCCGATATTCGTGTGCGTGGTATGGATGGCCTGCTGACCCGCCTCGCCCGCTGTTGCAACCCGGTGGTGGGTGAACCAATCGCCGGCTATGTGACCCGCGGTCGGGGCGTGACGGTCCACCGTGCCGATTGCCACAACATCCTCAACGAGCCCGACCGCAACCGGATTGTGGGGGTGGCGTGGGGCAGTGTGGCGCCCAAACATGGCTTTTTGGTGCCGCTCCATGTTGAATCGTGGGACCGCGTCGGTCTGTGGCGCGACATCTCGAGTACGATTGCCGATGCCGGTATCAATATCGATGTGGTCGAACAAATGCCTACCCGTCGTCCCAATCGTTCGTACCTACGGGCAGTGATTCGCGTCCAGAGCGTCGAACAATTGACCCGCCTACTCGACCGACTCAACCGTTTGCCCGATGTCATCGAAGCCCGCCGCGAAACGGGTAGCATTACTTCGTCGCGGTAATCACGAAATCAGCGCAACCGAATTATCCGGCGAAGCTGCCTATTCACCGCCGCGCTGGATATTTTTTACCATAAAATAACATAATTACGAAAACATGGTATAATTACGTCGTAATCAGAAAATTCAAAAAGGAGTGCGTATGTCCAAAGTATTGTATGTAGACATGGACAATGTGTTGGTTGATTTCCGGTCGGGGATTGCGCGTGTGCCGGAGCACGTGCGCAAGGAGTATGATGATGTAAGTGATGTGCCGGGAATTTTTGCGTTGATGGACCCGATGCCAGGGGCGGTCGATGCATTCCATGAGCTGTCCGGCTTGTTCGACACCTATATTTTGTCGACGGCGCCATGGCAGAACCCTTCGGCCTGGACGGACAAACGCCTGTGGGTGGAGCAATATTTGGGGCATGCGGCCCACAAACGTTTGATTTTGTCGCACCACAAACAGCTCAATCGCGGGCATTTTTTGATTGACGATCGCCCCAACAACGGCGCGCGCCACTTTCGCGGTGAAGTGATTAAATTTGGGCTAAAGCAATACGACGATTGGTCGATAAAGTCGTACGCTGGTTGGCCAGAAGTGTTGGCGTATTTGCGCACCCAGGTGTAGGCGAAGCTACACGAATCCCCTTCCGATGCGGTGTCGGAGGGGGATTGGTTTTTATAGGCTGATGAGTTTTTGGGGAGTATCGACAAACAACTGCTGGGCCATGGCTTCACCAAAGCGCTCGTAGACATAATCAAAGGCAAAGCGCATGGCGGTGGGGCGGTAGGTGTCGCTATGGGCGTCGCTGGCAACCACGTCGACCAAGTGGTGCTCGAACAGTGTCAAGCTATGGGGCTCATCGACGGCAATGGCCGTGACTTGAAAGAGCACACCGGCCTCGTGAATGGCCTGCAAATCGTGTAAATCTTGGGCGTTGTAGATATAGCGCTCGGGGTGCGCCAAAACCACCGTATAGCCGTCGGCAATCAGGGTCTGTGCCACGGGCAAAAAGCGTTGGTCGACGGCAAACACGGGCATTTCGATGAGCACGGTGCGACTGCCGGCTAGGCTCAAAATCTGCTTGCTGGCGAGTTTTTGCGGGACGGTGGGCACAAAGCTGATTTCGGTGCCGGGCAGCAACGTGAGGGCGATGCCGGCCTGGTCGGCGGCTTGTTGGAGCGCCGTGGTGCGTTCACGGATGAGGGCTGGGCTGTAGTGGCGCGAGGCACTCGAATCGGGGCTGTGGGGGGTACAGACGAGGGTGCGCACGCCGGCGTCATAGGCTTGGCGTACCATGTTGAGCGAGACTTCGGCGGTGCGGGCGCCGTCGTCGATATTGTGCAAAATATGGCAATGGATGTCGATCATAACGTCCTTTATATGCGTAAAAATTATCCGTAATACCCCGAAGATTGCGTCATTTCGGCATCGTTGAGGACGACGCCAACGATATGGGCCTTGGCTTTCTCGAGCACAATCCGGGCTTGTTTGGCCGGCTCACGACGGGTACGCCCGGCCTGCATCACCAAAATCACGCCATCGACACGGGGTGCGAGCACCACGGCGTCGCTGACGGCTAGGACGGGTGGGGTGTCGATGATGACCACATCGGCCAAGCCCCGCAGTGCCTGCAAAATCTCGCCCATGCGCCGTGAGCCGAGGATGTCGGCAGGGCGGGGGGGCAGTGGCCCGCTGGCCAGCAATTGCAGGCCGGGCACGCTGGTGGCTTGGAGCGGCGGGGCATCGCCTGCGTTGGCAAACAACATACTAGTGACGCCGCTGTCATTGCTGACGCCAAACAAGCTGTGCAAGGCAGGGCGGCGTAAGTCACAGTCAACCAGGATGACTCGTTGTTCGGCTTGGGCCATGGTGATGGCTAGATTGGCGGCCACCAGTGATTTGCCTTCGTCGATACCGGCGCTGGTGATGGTGATGAGTTGCAAGGTGTGGTCGAGGCTGGCAAATTGGATGTTGGTGCGCAGGCTTCGGAAAGCCTCGGCTGCCGCAGATTGAGGGGCGCTCAAGGCGACGAGGGTTGATGTAGGGCTGGCTGCCACAGGATTGGTCATAATTGCTTCCTTGCTGGTGTGCGCCGGTCACTGTTAGGGTTGCTGGCAGGGATGGCACCGACCACCGTCAGACCGACATGTTGTTCGACGTCATCGGGGGTTTTGAGGGTATCGTCGAGTGCTTCCAGCACAAAGGCCAGCAAGAAGCCAATAATCAAGCCCAGAAATGCGCCAGCCACCACGTTGATTTTGGTTTGGGGGCGGTAGAGGATGGGGGGCGTGGCGGGGGTGGTGATGCGCATATTGATTTTGTCGGTGCCTTCGAGTCCGTCGTTGAGTGAGCTGACTAGGGCTGCCATGTTTTCGCCCACGGCATTGGCCAACCGAGGCGCCATGTCGACGTCGGGATAATCGACTTGGACAATCATTTTGCGGTCGTCGGCATTGGCTTGGATAGAAATGTGCTCGAGCAACCATTCGGGGGTGCGGTCGAGCTGGAGCTGGGCGCTGATTTTTTCGATTTGGGGGCGTGCGAGCGCCAATTGTTTGTAGCTGTTCATGTTGTTGGTCAACACGATAGACAAGCCGTTGTCGTTACGATTGGGGACGACGAGATAGCTTGCTTCAGAGCGAAATAGTGGCTCTTGGAGCTTGCTAAAGACATAGGCGGAGACGGCGGTAAACATCATCGCCAAAACAATCGCCAACCAGCGGCGCCGCACAATGCGGAGGTATTCAGTCATGCGCATAAGTAAAGTCCTTATCGGATGCGACGAGTAGCCACGAGTAAGCCGAGTAATGCCCCTGCCAAGCCACGCAGCAGCATGGTGGCAACCACGGTTGCATAGATGGATTGCGGTTGGGGCGTATCGTTTTTGTGTAAAACCATCACGTTGACGGCGGTATCGCTACCAGTTTTGCCCCATAGCAGTGTACCATCACGTACCAAGACTGCAAGTGCAGCGTCGCGAATTACTACGAGTTGACTACTATCTGCCCCACTCACGCGAATCGTGACGACGCGGTCGTTGTTGCGTACATCGAGCATGGTTGCCAATGTGTCTGTGGTAATAGGCGGGGTGATGAGTGCCACCACCCGTTGGCGATAGTCGTCGCCGCGACTAATGGCGGGGAAGTCATAGGCCAAGGTATCACCGGTGTCGTTCATGGGGGCATTACTGGTGAGCGACACATCTATCGACACAGCAACCCGCTGCGGTTGGGTATATTGTTGGACCACGGCACTGCCGGCGAGGACGATGGCGGGGATGAGGATATACCACCAGCGCTGGCGGATGACGGCGAGGAGTCGAGTCAAATCAGCCATGATGTGCCTCCGCTTGGGTATAGCGAGTAATGAGGGCCTGCATCCGTTCCATGAAGCGCTCGCGCCCAAAGTATTCGGCATGAGTGCGAATGGCGTGGGCGTCCCATGTGTGATTGGCTAACTCGGTAATGGCCTGTTGCAGTGCCGGTATGGTTTGTTGGTCAAAAAAGATGCCCGTGGTGCGATCAATCACCGTGTCGAGTGCCCCACCGGCGCGGTACGCCACGACGGGGCGACCTGCCGCCATCGCTTCGAGGGGCGTGATGCCGAAATCTTCTTCGCCGGGGAACAAAAAGGCCCGACAGCCGTTGAACAACGCCAAGCGTTCGGCATCACTGACCCGCCCCACAAAGCGTACACTCGGGCCAGCAATGGCTTTGAGGGCTGCCAAATCGCGTCCATCACCAAATACCACCAAGGGAATATTGAGTGCCGTACAGGCCTGGACCGCCAAATCAATCCGCTTGTAGGGTACCAAGCGCCCGCCAGTCAACAGATAATCACCGGCAGGCTGCAGATTGACGGGGGGCAAATCAACCGGCGGTGGGATGACCACGGCGTCACGTTGGTAGAATTCTTTGATACGAGCGGCGACCACCTGTGAATTGGCCACAAAGTGCGTCACGCGGTGACTACTGCGTACATCCCAGCGCCGCACGAATCCCAGCAAAAACTGCATGACGGTGCGGGTGAGGCCGCGGATATTTTCGCGGGCGACATAATTATCGGTTTGCCACGCAAAGCGCATTGGGGTATGGCAATAGCAGATGTGGATGGCGCCTGGCCGTGGGATGACCCCTTTGGCGTAGGCGCTACTACTACTGATGATGACGTCGTAGTCGCGCAGGTCGAATGATTCAAAGGCCCAGGGGTAGAGAAAGAAGTAATGGCGGAAATAGCGGCGCCAGGCGGGCAAGTGTTGCATCCACGACGTGTGGATGTCCCACTGGCGGTAGCTGGCAGGCATTGCTTCGCTGGCATAGATGGAGGTATAGACGGGGGCGCTGGGGGTTAAGTCGTGGAGTGCTTCCAGCACGCGCTCGGCGCCACCGTATTGATTGAGGTAATCATGTACAAAAACTGTACGCACGTATTTTCCATTTGCCTATTCACAGAATGTGATTATCCTATTATAGTATGTAGGCGCAATGATGCGACACCGTCGTACCCATTTTTTGTGAGATGTTGCTGAGGAAATTACATGAACATGTCGGAACAAGAGTTGCATCAACTCTTCACGAGTGCCAGTATGGGGCAGGTCGCGTATCGGGCTTGGGCTGCCAAGGCTCGCCACGAACGCCGGTTTAACATCGCGCGCCTTTTTGATGCCTTGTGTGAAGCTCGCGGCGCCCGGGCAATGCGGGCCTTTTTGACCGTCGATGGGGTTGGATCAACGGATCTCAATGTTGATCGTGCCCTCAATGGCGATGAGCCCCAAGCCGTCGCAATGCAACGCATCACCGGTACCTCAGAACGCTCGCGTGAGTTCCTCGGTCGCGCCGCCGAAGCCATTGCCCAAGGGCGTGACTTACTTGCCAGCGAATTGGGCGATTTGTATGTGTGTACCACCTGTGGCGAAACTCGCGAAGGGACATTGATTGGGGCCTGTCCAATTTGTGATACCGTTCCCGAAGCGCACAAACAGTTTTTGGTCATCGAAGCCATGGGCACACTCGGACCCCACGCCATCATGCATGCCCTCGAGCATAGCGAGGCGACGCTCCGTGCCATGATGCATGATCTCGACGAGTCAATATTGGTCTGTCCAGGCAACGACAACGCACCCTCACTCAAAGAAGTGCTCGGGCACCTCAATGATATGAACTTGGTTTTTTGTGAGCGGGTACGCTTAATCCTCGACACCAACAATCCCGAACTACCGGCAGCGCACCCACCTCGCCTCAATGCGGCGGTGCATTACCGCAATCGCGACATCAACTTCATCCTCGAGGCCTTCCACGAGTCGCGCCGCGATTGTTTGCTGTCGTTGCGAGGCTTGACCAGCGCCGCCTGGCACCGCCCGGCTACGCACGTATCATATGGCCAGATTAATCTGCTCCACCAAGGCAATTGGATGGTGCATCACGAGCGTACCCATTTGGTTGAAATGGCCCAACAGCGCCACGATTTGTTGGTGAGCTGCGGCAAAGCCCAACTCGACGCAAATCGTCCAGACCTGATTGGCGATCGCTTGAATGAAGGCGAATAACGTGCGCCACGGTGCCCTCGAAGAATACGCCCCCAACCACTTTATGGTGCACGACATTCGCGTGCGACCGTTTATTCGTGGTGAAGGCGATGTCGAGGGTAACCGTTTTGTGATGACGTCGTGGCGACGTGATGGACTGATGGCCCGTTTGGCCGAACGGGGCTTGGTGATGGTAACCATCGAATCATTGACGGAATCATTGCCAGAATTACCCGCACCTTTCCCCATCGCCGACGAGCCACGTTGGCAACCGTTGGGGCACCCCAGCGAGCGCTGGAGCTTCTATGATCCACGCCAACGTGCGGTAGTGGCGTGTGAGACGCTCACCCAAGCCGACCAGCAAGGCGTCTGGCTCTATCCTGGTTGTATGGTGCGTCGCCGGCGCGGGCGTGGCCTTGCCGAATGGTATCGCAGTCAAGTGCAAGGGGCGCATACGTTGCAGTACACCCCGCTTGACGAAGATAGCGCCGTGTTGCAAGGACTGTCCCAAGCATGCGCTTATACGCACGACCCGATTGCCTTGCGTGCCAGTGCAACCGGCGATGTGGTGGTGGAGATTCCATATCTCCCACGGGCACATCAGGCGGTGCTGGCGCGTTGTGCCACTACCGATCGCAATGGGCTGGTGTGGCAATGCCACCCCGACCATCTGCATCTGGTGGCGGGTGTACTAGCGCGCGTCAATCTGTTTTTGACAAACAGTGAAAGTAACTCCCATGCCTGATTACCGCGATATCTACCAAGACGAATCGCATGCCCAGCGCTACCACCAACTGGTGTCGCGTGAGGATTACCAAGGTAATCTCTTGGCCGAAATCCGCCGCCACTGTGACCTCACCCACGTCGAAGCCCTCGACATGGGCTGTGGCACGGGGCGGGTGGCCGCCTTGCTAGCGCCGCATGTGCGCCACTTGACCGTCAGCGACCGGGCGCCGGCTATGTTGACGGTGGCGCGGCAGATTCTGCCAGCCACCACCACCTTTGTGACGGCCGACAATCGTGATTTGCCGTTGCCGGATGCCTGTGTCGATCTCGTCACCGCCGGCTGGAGCTTTGGGCATGCCACCGAGTGGATTCCCGGCGCGTGGCAAGCCGATGTGCGGGCTGCCATCGGCGAAATGCTGCGCGTATTGCGTCCCGGCGGCGTAGCGATTATTTTCGAAACCCTCGGGTCCGGTGCGGACCAGCCTGCGCCACCCACTGCCGCCTTGGCGGAATGTTATGCCTTGTTTGAACATGAATTTGGTTTTGTGCCCACACCGGTGCGTACCGATTATCGTTTTGCATCCGTTGCCGAGGCGACCGAATTAACCGAATTTTTCTTTGGCATGGCGTTGACTGGTACTGCTCAGCCCGATGGTACGGCGATTGTACCCGAATGGACAGGTGCCTTTGTGCGGCGGGTGTGAGCGAATGTCATGTAGGAGTCACGCACAGACGGTATAATACCCACAGAACGCGATAAGCGGAGGGTGTCGGTGTGATGCGTGACGTGGTGGCGATTTGGTTGGGACGGCTGGCTGGATTGCTGAGTCGGCTGTTGGGGCGTGGTGGTGGTACCACCATGCCGGGGGTGATTGCTCGGCGCGTGGCGCCACATATTTTGACGCACCTGACGCGGCAATTGCCGCGTGGGGTGATTTGTGTGGCCGGTACCAACGGCAAAACCACCACCACCCGCATGATTGCCGATAGCTTGGCTGCTGCCGGGTTGCGGGTGCTCCACAACCGTTCGGGCGCTAATCTGACCTCGGGCGTCACCGCCACTGTCTTGATGGGCGCCGATTGGCGTGGCCGGGTGGCGTATGATGTGGCCTTGTTTGAATGCGACGAGGCGGCCTTGCCGCAAATCGTGCGTGAAACGCAACCGCGCCTCGTGGTCCTGCATAACTTGTTCCGCGACCAACTCGACCGCTATGGCGAAGTCGATACCATCGCCAATAACTGGGCAGCGGCCTTGCGCACCCTCCCCACCAGCACCGTCGTGCTCTACCACGCCGACGATCCCTCACTCGCCCGCTTGGCTAACAGTCTGATGTGCCGCACCGTGGGCTATGGCAACGACGATGTCACCAGCGCCCGTGATAGTGTGGCGCACTTGGCCGATGCCGGGTTTTGTCGTTGTGGGGCGGCGCTGATCTATAGCGTGCGGTTTTATGCGCACATCGGGCATTATCATTGCCCCAACTGTGATTTCGCTCGGCCACAGCCGGCCTATGCGCTCACTCAGGTGACCGCCCATGGACTAGTAGGCTCCCACGTCACCGTGCGCGCACCCCACGCCTCCTGCACGCTCCAGGTGCCCTTGCCGGGCTTGTATAATGCCACCAATGCCTTGGCAACCTATGCCTGCGCCGATCAATTGGGGGTGGCGCCGGTGGTGGCGGCAGCCTTGGCGCAGATGCAGGCCGCCTTTGGGCGCTACGAGGTGATTACGGCGGGTAATCATCAGTTGGTGATGGCGTTGATTAAAAACCCGGTGGGCGCCAGTGAAACCATCCGCATGCTGGTGGATGCCTGGGCTGCCCCGGTGCAATTGTTGATTATCATCAACGATCGCGACGCTGATGGCACCGATGTGTCGTGGTTGTGGGATGCAGATTTTGAGCGGCTATCTGGCACCACCCAACAGATTATCGTGAGTGGCACCCGCGCCGCCGATATGCAAGTGCGCATGCAGTATGCCGGCGTTGATCGCCAGCAGATTACGCGCATCGATCGCATCGCCGATGCCTTGGATGCGCTCTTAGCCGCCGCTGTTACTGGGCAGGTTGTCTATGTGCTCCCCACTTACACCGCCATGCTCGAATTGCGGGCGGTATTGACGCAACGGGGTTGGGTTGCGCCGTTTTGGCAAGATTAAGAGATGTAGTTCATAACCCGAAAGGATTGTGTGATATGGAATATACGCAAGACCGCTTGATTCGCCAAGCCCGTGAGGCAATTGTTGCCACCAGCTTGGCCAGCGACGCCCAGATTGAATTGGTGGCTCCCAAACCCAATATCCCGGCCGATTTGGCCTTCCCTACCTTCAAAGCTGCCCGTGACCGCCAAATGCCCCCGCCCCAACTCGCCACCGAATTAGCCGGCCAAATCAGTTTTGGTGCCGATTCGTTGCTGACCACGTCCACAGCAGCCGGGCCGTTTTTGAATTTTTCAATTAATGCCCCCAACTATGTAGCCAGTGTGTTGGCTGACGTCGCCCGCCTCGGGGATCGCTACGGCAGTGACGATTTGGGCGCCAACCAGCGCATCGTCATCGATTATTCGTCGGTCAATATCGCCAAATTGATGCACGTGGGGCACATCCGCTCGACGATTATCGGCCAGGCGCTCTACAACATCTTCAAATTCCTCGGTTATACCGTGATTGGTGATAATCACCTCGGCGACTACGGCAAACAGTTCGGTATGAACATCGCCGCTATCGTCAAATGGGGCAAACCGACGGGTCAAGACGAAGAAGCCTTGGCGCAACTCGACAAGTTGTACGCCCAGTATTCGCGCGAAGCCAAAGAAGACGAATCGCTCCACGATGCCGCCCGCATGTGGTCGCTCAAACTCGAGCAAGGCGATCCGACGGCGACCGAATTGTGGCAGTGGATGGTTGATTTGACTTTGACCGCCATTCAAGAAAACTATGACCGGCTGGGGGTGAAGTTCGACCACGCCTACGGCGAGAGTTTCTATGCCCCGCTCAATGCCGGCGTCATCGCCGAGGCCTTGGCTAGCGGGTTGGCCCATCGCGATGAAGGTGGCGCCGTGGTGGTCAATGAACTCGAACAAAACATGCCCACCTTTTTGTTGCAACGCAGTGATACGGGCACGCTGTACCACACCCGCGACATGGGCTGTATCAAATACCGCATGGAAACATTTACCCCCAGTCAAATCATCTACGTCGTCGGCTCCCCCCAAGAGCTCCACTTCCGCCAGCTCTTTGCCTTGTCACGGGCCATCGGGTATGTGCCTGCAGGGGTCGAATTGTCGCACGTCAAATTCGGGACGATTTTTGACCAGCACGGCAAACCCCTCTCGACTCGCGCCGGCAACATGATTTATCTCACCGATTTGCTCAACGATGCCCGTGACCGTGCCCGCCTAGTGGTCGATGCCTCGAGCCCCGATTTGAGCGAAGCCGAGCGGGCCGATGTGGCAGAGAAAGTAGGTATCGGCGCGGTGATGTACAACGACCTCTACCAAGACTCCCGCCGCAACATTACCCTCGAATGGGACCGCATGTTGGCCATCGAAGGCAACAGCGCCCCCTACATCCAATACATGTATGCCCGTTGTCGTTCAATCGCCCGCCGGATTTTGGGTGACCAAGTTTCTGCCACTATCCCGGCCTGTGATGCGACGTTGTTGAGCCATCCATCAGAGCTCGATTTGGTACGTCAATTAGCCAAAATGCCGAGCTCGGTGCGTGATGCCGCCGATCGCTACGCCACCTTTGTGATGGCCGAATGGTGCTACGATACCGCCCGCACTTTTGCGGGTTTTTATCGGGACTGTCCAGTGGCCAAAGCCGAAGACGAGGCTTTGCGCACTGCCCGTTTGGCGCTGACGGTAGCCACGGCACAAGCCCTCAAAAACGGCCTTGGCTTGTTGGGTATCGGGGTTGCAGAGCGGATGTAGGTTCTATCAGTATTTGCAGAGGAAAGAAATAGATGAATTTACGCAACTATCATGCCTTGCTCCTCGACATGGATGGGGTGTTGTATCGTGGTCACGAACGCATGCCGGGGGTGGCAGAATTATTTGATTTCTGTGCCAAAAACGGCATCATGACGGCGTGTATCACCAACAATGCCACCATGACACCGGAGCAGTTTTCGCAAAAACTGGCCGGCATGGATATCACCTATCCTGCCGCCAACATCATCAATTCCCCGATTGGGACGCGCTTGTGGCTCGAATCGCAAGCGCCCCAAGGCACCAAGATTTTTTGTATTGGTATGAACGGCTTGCGCACGGCCTTGTTTGCTGACGGCTATTATGTCGAAAGTGCCGAGGCGCCGGCATATGTAATTGTCGGTCTCGACACCGAGATGACCTACGCCAAATTGCGCCAAGCCTGTTTGCTCATCAATGCCGGCGCCCGCTTCATCGGCACCAATCCCGATGTGTCGTTGCCTGTAGCCGAGGGCTTGGTACCGGGCTGTGGCGCCTTGTTGGCCTTTTTGCAGGCGGCCACCGGGGTCGCGCCGTTTATCATCGGCAAACCGGGCGCCACCATGTTTCACATTGCCATCAAATTACTCGGTGCCGATGCGACGCGTACCCTGACCATCGGTGATCGTCTCGACACCGACGTGGCCGGGTCGCTCGCGGCCGGGTTGACATCGGGGCTGGTGCTGACTGGGGTAGCGACTACTGCCGATGTGGCCACGTCAGACATCAAACCAGATGTGGTCTATGCCGATCTGCCCGCTCTCGTGGCGGCCTGGCAACACGATTTAGCCTAAAAAATAACGAAACCGGTGGTGGTGCATAACGCACCTCCACCGGTTTTTTGGTCGATTATTTAGCCGCGGCGGGTGAGCAACAAGCCCCCTACAATCGCCACCGTGCCAATCATGTCACGGGTGGTGATGGGGTCGCCGAGGATGAGATTTGCCGAGATAACTCCCGCCGCCGGCAACAAGCTGGCATAAATGCCGGTACGGGTCGGACCCACTTTGACCACCCCGTTGTACCACAAGATATAAGCGAGGGCGATAGAGAGCACCACCGAGTAGGCCATGCCAGCCCAGCCTTGCCACGGCACTGCCAGCCAATTGACGGTGAGGACTTCACTGAGGCCAATCAAAATCAAGGGAATCCCGCCGATGGTCAGTGTGACGGCGGTGACCCGTAGGGGTGAGTATTTGGCCAGTAGCGATTTGGCACCGATGGTGTAATAGGCCCAACACATCGCAGAAATCAAAATCAGGATGTTGCCGATCATGGTGTTGGTACTCATGTTGGCACCATCAAACAAAATCACAAAGACGCCAATGAACGAGATGACGATGCCGATCCAGCCGGTGCGGGAGAGTTTTTCCCAACCGCGTATTTGACTAATCAACGCCACCCAAATGGGGGTGGTGGCAATCAACAGTGCCGAGGTGGCAGCACTGGTCATGCTCAGCCCAATCATGAAAAACACTTGGTAGCCGGCGTTGCCAATCAACCCGACGAGGATGGCATCGCGCCACAGGCTACGTTCGATGGTGATGCTTTTTTCGACAAACCAGACGATACTGAGCATCAGAATAGGCACAAAAAAGAAGCGCACGCTGTTGAATGCCAGCGGCGGCATGCTAGCAAAGCTTTGTTTGACAATCGACATATTGCCGGCCCAGATGAGGATAGTGGCGAGGAGCCCGATGTCGTTCCATGGGATGATGCGTTTGGGGGTGTTCACGGCGCTCTTTCTTGATATAGCTTACTTGGGCATGTTCTTGAGGGCGATATAGGCCGGACGGGGGCTCCAGTCGCCATTGAGCACGCCGAAAGAGGCTTGTTCGTGGAGCAGATTGCCTTCGGCATTCCAGGGGATCGCAAAGTTGAGATTCCAGACAAACATCCCAGTCAACCAATTGCTGTAGTGGACGCGGGAATAGTTGACTGCCCGCACGATGTAGTCGGCTTGTTGGTCAAAACTAATCTGATTGCCGTATTCGTAATACTGACTGGTATTGGCCGTTGCCCAGCCGAATTCGGTGACCCAGACCGGTTTGGAGCTCAGGCCGTTTTTGATCATCAGGGTGCGTACATCTTCGACCCGGCGGAAATAGAATTCACGGCTGGTAACGAAGTTTGGTCCTGGACCAGGTTGGTCTGGCCATAATGTTTCGGGGGGATTGCTGGCACCACCGGGGTGGACTCCCACAATGTCGACCACTTGGGCAAAGCGTGGGTCACGGAACATGCCGTCGTAGTAGCGTACGTCACTCATGGCGACTGTGGGCCAATTCGTTTCGGTAGAGGCGAGTGCTCCAGAGACAACCAAGGCTTGCGGATCTGCCGCTTTGATGGCTTGTGATGCGCCAACGAGCAAGTCCATGTAGTCGGTGACACTACTGACAGTGCCGCCGTTTTCGGTGGCGAGATTTTGTTCGTTCCAGATTTCGTAGGCTTTGACTCGCCCTTTGTAGCGAGCGGCCATCTGCCCCATAAAGTAATTGTAGGTGGCGAAATTGGCACGGTTGGGCATGCCATGCAGGCCATTGTCCGTGGCCCAACGAGGAGCTGCCACCACACTGAAGAGCAAATTGGTTTGCCACTTGCGGGCATCTGCGACGATGTTGTCGAGTTCACCCCAATGGATTTCCCCTGACTTATCGTGTAAATCCATCCAGCGTACTTGTTGGCGGATCCAGGGCATGCCGGCATTCATGGCCAGGCTCATGACCCGGCGGCGGTCTTGCCAGACGGTACCATAGCCTTCACCATACAATACGGCATTAAATCCATACGTAAAGCCGGGCAGCGGGTTGGTGGCGCCGGTATCAACGAGGGCTGCGGTTTCGTTGACGATTCCTTTGGGATTAAATGCCGTATCGCCGCCATGGTGCTGGTCGCGGTATTCGCTCCCCAACAAGCCCAACAAAATACGGTATTGCGGGTTGGGCTCGTCGGGGTGCCATTCCATGCGTTGGCGTTCGAAGTATTGCACCCAATAGCGCTTGCCGTCGGCTTTGTTGACTTCTTGGAATTGTTCTGACAAGGGGCGCCCAAACACTTTGAGCCCGCCGTTTTGGCGAAAAAAATCACCAAATGGGGCCGGGCTATTGCGCAACGTGTGTTGGGTCACCGTATCAAACGAACCATCGTTGGGGTTGGCTACCGGCACAAAAGCTGTCTCGGTACGGCGCATTGCCACCAAGGCATTCCCCAACAACCGGCCTTGGACGTAATAGGAAGTGCCGGCGAGGTCGGGATTTTCTTCGAGGACGGCCCGCTCGAAGTATTGCACGCGGTAATATTCACCCGGGTTGCTGATACTTTCTTCGATAAATGGTTGTGAGATGGGCATGCCATAGACAAACAAGGCGTTGGGGGTGGCCTTCCAGGTTTTGTAGAAGTAGTTGGCGGTGGTAAAGCCCGTTTCGCTAAAGGTGCGACTCCCACTCGTTTGCAGTGATGCTGGCACTTCTTGGGGGCTGTGGGGGGCTGCGAGGGCGGTGGTAGGGATGAGGCTAGTGATGAATAATCCTAAGATGATATATATGCGTAGACGTAGCATAAAAATCCCTAAACTAATAGAATACCGTTAAATTATACCGTATTACCTATGACTAATGGACTTGTGGCAGTGCTACGGTGTATACAAAACAGCCCCCGGCATGGTGCCGAGGGCTGTAGGAACTATGCGGGACAGATTAGCGGCGGCCTTCGGCCTTGATGGTCGCCATGAACCCTTGGACGGCGTTAAAGCCAGGGCGCGGGCTCCAGTCAGGATTGAGGATACCGAATGATGCTTGTTCGTGCAATGGTTGGTCTTGGGCACCCCACAACACGGCGAAGTTCATGTTCCACAGGAACATATTACCCAGCCACGGTGAGCCATCTTCGTTGCGGTAGTTTTTGTAGGCCCATTGCATGGCCCCGAGGATGTATTCACCTTGTTGGTCAAGAGTGACTTGATTGCCGAATTCATAGCCAGGCGTGACGTTTTCGGTAGCCCAGCCGTACTCCGTTATCCAGAGCTGATGATCGCCGACCCCTTCTTCGACCATGAATTTATGCACGTCTTCGACGTGGCGGAAGTAGAATGTAGCGTCAGTAGTCCAACCTTCGGCTTTGCTGGGGTTATCTGGCCACATGGTTTCGGGGGGGTTGGCTGAGCCACCGGGATGCACGGCTTGGACGTCAAAGAATTCTTTGATCATGCCATCTTTGTAGCGGTACATTTCGCGGTAGTAGATTTCGTCGGCGACGGCCAATTCGGGGCTCGTGACACCAGTCGAAGAGGGCGCACCTGATACGACGATGGTGCGTGGCTCAACCGCTTTGATGCGCGTATAGCACTCTGCGAGCAGTTCGACGTAGCGACCGGCATCGGCAGGTACAACGGTGCCACCGTTTTCGTGGGCGAGGTTTTGCTCGTTCCAGATTTCGACGGCATGGATTTTGTTGCCATAGCGTTGCATCAAGGCTTCGACAAAGTTGCCCATGGCAAC
>CAISXI010000455.1 GCA_903889425.1 uncultured Roseiflexaceae bacterium
GCCGTTCTTGTTTTCGGGGAACGTAATGGAAAACATCCGCTACGGTCGACCCGAAGCCAGCGATGACGAAGTACTCAAAGCGGCACAGACTCTTGATAATGGTGACTGGATCAAAGACTTGCCCGATGGCTTGACCACAGACGTGGGCGAGCGTGGGAGCCGGTTGTCATTGGGGCAACGACAGTTGGTGGCGTTGGCGCGGGTATTGTTGCGCAATCCATCGATTTTCTTCCTTGACGAAGCCACCGCGAGTATTGATCCATTTACCGAGCATCAGATCCAAGAAGGTTTGGACGTCGTCATGCAAGGGCGCACCAGTGTGGTAATCGCCCATCGTTTGTCGACGGTGCGTTCGGCCGACCGGATTTTGGTGCTCAAAAATGGTGATATTATTGAAGAAGGTAGTCATGACGCATTGTTGACCCAAAACGGTCACTATGCCGAGTTGTACAACACGTACTTCCGGCATCAGACGTTTGATTATCGCCCTTGGCAAGCCTAACCTGAAAGGATTTTGTACGTATGGAATTTTTACGCGAACTGTTTGGGTTTTTTTTGCACATTGATGAGGCACTCAAGCAGCTAACGGCGACGTATGGTGTGTGGACGTATGCGATTTTGGTGTTGGTGGTATTTTGTGAAACAGGGTTGGTTGTTACCCCGTTTTTGCCAGGCGATTCATTGTTGTTTGCGGCAGGGGCAATTGCCGCAGACCCGGCCGCAGGGTTAGACCCATTAGTACTCTATGTGTTGCTGACGGTAGCGGCTATTATTGGTGATTCGGTCAATTATACGATTGGTGCACGCTTGGGCGTCAAAATCTTTGACTTGAACTTGCCGTTTGTGAAGCGTGAATACCTCGACCGTGCCAATGAGTTTTATGCCAAGCATGGTGCCAAAATGATTGTGATGGCGCGGTTTGTGCCGATTGTGCGTACCTTTGCCCCATTTGCGGCTGGTATTGCCAAAATGGACTACAAAACCTTTATTACCTACAACGTGGTTGGTGCGTTAATTTGGACGACGTTGTTTATTTGGGCTGGTTATTTCTTTGGGAATTTGCCGTTTGTGCAAGACAACTTCGAGTTGGTGGCATTGGCGATAGTGGTACTGTCAGTAGTACCAATGATTTATGAGTGGATGCAATCACGCCGTAAACATGCCTAAATGACTGAGTTCAGATTGTAACGAAGAGCACCCTAGCGTAGATACGCTAGGGTGCTTTTAGTGTTTAATTTGATCGGTACTGCGGGTGGCGATGAGTGGCACCGCACAAAACGCATCGTCGCGATAAAGGGCGATTGCTGATTCGCGATAAAACGTCGCACGATAAAGGTAGTGTTGGAGCGAGTGATTGGTGGCGATTTGGGCTGGATTGACGAGTCCTGCATTGTGCCACGCAAGGAGTGTTTGCCAGGTGACGGGGACGGATTCGGCTTGGGCGCGGATAATGCCACGCTCGAGATTGGCTGCCAAAAGCTCAAAGGCATAGTTGTTTTGGCTGGCGAGGATGTTAGCGAAGCGTGGGGCATTGAGTTGGGGTGGGATGTCGAGCGGGATGGCGACCCGACCGACGCCGGGCACGTCGTTTGCGAGGATTTCGTCGACGACGGATGGACGCAAATTGGCTGGCCAGACACTGAAGTTGGTGCCGAACCATTGATTACTGACGACTTGGGCGTCTTGGTAGAACGGCGTGAGTGGTCGGATACGCGGAAATACATCTTCGAGCCAGCCGAGTTGCTCGGTATAGAGGATGGTAATCATGGTGGCAGCAAATTCACTGTCATCATAATTGGTGATTTGGGGATGATTGTGGCGGTGCGCCAACTGCAATATATACGCACGCTGGGTAAATACATTTTGGGCAATGCTGGGGCGAATATAGCCACTTGGCCGGTCAAGGTACGGTGCTACTAATGCACTCGATGTGGTGGTGAGTACACTCGCAGGCGTGGATTGATATGGAATCGGGAACAGCAACAGCGCCGTTGCCACCAACCACAAAGACAAGGCGCGCACTATCGTATTCCTCCCCGTAGTAACACCGATAACCGTGGTATAATGCCAAAGATAATTATAGCATAGTGAACATATATAACAATGGAATACCAACCAGATTTGAAGAAAATCACCGGCAACGGTGGTGAAATAAGTGAACTTGACCCACAGGGCACTGGCGCAGAGGCTGGCTTGTTGGTGGGCGACTTAGTTATTTCGATTAACGGCGAGCGCTTGCGTGATGCCATCGATTATCGCTTTTATATTGCCAACGAAGAAGTCGAACTTGAAGTGTTGCGCGAAGGCGAAACGCTCATTTTTGAGATCGAAAAAGACGATGACGATGACTTGGGTATCGAATTTGGCGAACCCTTGTTCGACAAATTGCGTACCTGTAACAACAAATGCCCGTTCTGTTTCTTGACGCAAATGCCCAAAGGGCTCCGCAAAACGCTGTACCTCAAAGACGATGATTATCGGTTGGGCTTTTTGTA
>CAISXI010000456.1 GCA_903889425.1 uncultured Roseiflexaceae bacterium
ATGCCGAGGAGCGAGCCCTTGATCCAACCGATTTCGCCAGGATTTAATTCGAGCTTGACCCAGCTCCCATAGCGCGCAATGGGGATGAGGCGTTGGCCCAAACGGGCCGTGGCGATTTTGTCGAACGCCCGACCCGGGCCATTGCGTACATTGGTTTCGTCTTGGAGTACGGTGACGGTCTCGATGGCTTCCATGGTGGCCACGCCATCTTCGCCACCATATTTATTAATAATCGCGTCTGGATAGGCCGGAACCACGTAGGGGATGAATATTTCTTTACCGACAACGAGATCTTCGTTTTGATGAACACGATTTGGCCGAAATAACGTGATTGCTGCTGTTTTGACGCCGTATTGTTCAGCAATCGATACAATTGTGTCGTTTTCTGCGACGGTATGTGATACCCCAGGCAATCGCGGGATCCGCAACGTGCTGCCGACAATAAATACCCGGCCGTTTTGCAATCCATTTGCCCAAAACAATACTTGTGGGCTCATATTGTACTCGGTAGCAATAACCCCCAACGTATCATTTACTTGAATGCGATGATAAAACAGATAGGGTGGCGCAGCACTAGGGAGCGGTGTCACCATTTGCGGGACGGTTAACTCGGATGCACTCATGACTTGTGGTAATGGGGCATCAATTTCAATCGTCATGTCAAAACTTGATTTTTGATTCATCCCAGGGCGATCTTTACCGTACAATCCACTTTTTTCGATGATGCTATTACCAAACAGCAATATTACACCAACAAGTATAGCAATCGTAATATGCCCTGACACATGTGGATCAAGCAGTGAATCAACCACAAATTTTTCATGGGTTGCCGGCATCACAACCGGCACAACGGGGTTGCTACTGTTCAGTTCTTGACCCATTAGCACCGCTCGTGCAGCTCGGCTTGCCACAAATTGGGCTTGCGCGTTTTCGCGTTGAATATACGGTGCAATTCGTTGTTTGGTCGCAACCGGCAATGGCAACGCATTGATAACGTTCCATATAACCTGACGCACCGCTATTTCACTACGGCGTAACGCAAGAAACCAGTTCATTATTACTGGTGAAGTTGTCTTAGGAATAATCATTTGAATCGCATTACAATCACAATAACAACGCCATCATACGATGCAAGTATAGGAGTGTCAACTCTACCAAATAAACCGAATTCATGAAATCCTACGCAAATATACCATTTAACGAAACGATATTTCCCCACTCATATCAAAACACGTGTATTATATGAGTATTAACGTTTTATGCTGTAGATGAAAGGAAGCGCAATGATACGAGTCACTGTCGATAGTGTGCGGGTAAGTTTGCTCACGCAAAATCGTGTGGTCGTGTTGCGTGAATCCGACAGTCGGCGCTATTTACCAATTTGGATTGGTCAATTCGAAGCAGATGCAATTTCGTTTGTATTACAAAGCTTAACGCCGAGTCGGCCGATGACACATGATTTACTCAATGTCGTTTTTCAAGAACTTCACGCACATATTGAGCATGTCATTATTAACGACATTCAAGATACGACTTTTTATGCGCGGATTGTCGCCACCTCACCAACTGGTCCTATCGAAATCGACGCCCGTTCGAGTGATGCCATCGCATTAGCACTCCGTGCGAGTGTACCAATCTTTGTGGCACCTCATGTGTTTGATCAATCAAGCGTTCCTTTTGACACTGAAGAACAAGACACGCCGTTGTTCCGCTCACCAGGTAATGCACTCCGTGACGAAGATTCTACCCCGTCAAACGAACCTGCGACCAGCGACGATACATTGTCACTCTTTCGTGACTTCATTAATTCGCTCGATAACGATGATGAAAATCCCAAAAACAAACCCGAATAGTCGGTTTCCTGCCCCTATCAAAAAAGTCGCACCTTTATATGGTGCGGCTTTTTTGTATCTAGCGCCGTGTTTCGCTACAAATACACGCTATTTTATTGACACTATTGCCGTGTATAAGTGGTGGATAACTCGTGGAGAGACGTGGGATAGTGGGTGGATATTTTTTTGGCCTTTTTGGCTTATCCACAGGAAATGTGGAGAACGGTGTGGATAAGTGGTGTACGTCGGTGTATGAATTGTTGATGAATTTCAGCGCTCTTTTTTTGCGTGTACGACCTGTGGATAACCATCCACGACTTATCCACGGTAAGATTGCTGATTCCAATCACCGAAAAAACTGGTTATCAACATATCCACAATCCCTAGTGTTACGACGGTTTCTTATATAAATTAATGATTTATCTTATATATCCATACAGCGCAATTGCGTTTTACCGAAATAACGATTGTTATTGTCACTCGATTAATGGAAAAACGTATAAGTGTCATTAAAAATGTGTATAACCCGTGGACTATGTGGATGAATCAAATTTAATTTGTAATTACACAAAACGTGGTACACTATACATAGTTGTGTGTTGCATCGATGCGCCCCGACCATTGGTCGAGGCGTTTGGTATGTTACCTATGGAGAAATCATGAAGCGATCCGATTTGCGCAATATTGCAATTATTGCGCACGTAGACCATGGCAAAACCACCCTTGTCGATGGGCTACTCCGTCAATCACGAACATTCCGTGAAAATCAGCAGGTCAGTGAGCGGGTCATGGACTCGAACGATCTCGAGCGTGAGCGTGGTATCACCATCATGGCCAAAAATACGGCTGTGGTTTACAAGGGCACCAAAATCAACATTGTTGACACCCCAGGCCACGCAGACTTCGGTGGCGAAGTCGAGCGGGTTATGAATATGGTCGATGGTGTGTTGTTGTTGGTCGATGCCGTCGATGGTCCCATGCCCCAAACCCGCTTTGTGTTGCGCAAAGCCTTGCTTGCCGGCCACAAAGCCATCGTCGTGGTCAACAAAATCGACCGCCCCAATGCCCGCCCGGAGTGGGTTGTCAACGAAACATTCGATTTGTTCGTTGAATTAGGCGCCAGCGATGATCAAGCCGATTTCCCGGTGATTTTTGCCAGTGCTATCAATGGTATTGCAGGGACTGACTTCAACAATTTGGACGAGACCCTCGAGCCGTTGTTTGATGCGATTGTCGAAACGATTCCTGCACCAGATGTCGACAACGAAGCGTCGGCACAGATGTTGGTCACCAATACATTTTATGATGACTATCGTGGCAAAATCATGATGGGTCGCTTGCGTCGTGGCACGTTGCGCAAGGCTCAGCAAGTCATCCGCTTTGCCCACGACGGTACGCAAACTAATTCCAAGATTATTCAACTTTTCGTCTACAACGGGCTTAATCGCACCGAAGTCGAAGAAGTCCAAGCTGGCGAAATCATGGCTGTCTCCGGTGTTGCCGATGGTATGATTGGCGACACGATTGCCGATGTGATTGGTGCCGAACAGCTGCCAATCATCGCCGTCGAAGAACCCACCGTGCGGATGACCTTTGGTGTTAACACCAGCCCGTTGTCTGGTCGCGAAGGTACCCACGTCACGTCGCGTAAGCTGCGTGATCGTCTGTACACCGAACGAGACCGCGACGTGGCGTTGCGTGTCGAAGACACCGATGTGCCAGATGCCTTTGTGGTGAGTGGCCGTGGTGAATTGCACTTGACCATTTTGATTGAAAATATGCGCCGTGAAGGATACGAATTCCAAGTATCACGTCCCGAAGTTATTTTCAAGATGGTTGATGGCCAACGGATGGAACCGGTCGAACAAGTTGAAATCGAAGTGTCTGAACAATATCAAGGCACCGTCATCGAATTGCTCGGTCAACGCCGTGGTCAAATGCGCGATATGAGCTACCGTGAAGACGGTACCGTCAATCTCACCTTCCACGTGCCTACTCGCGGGTTGTTGGGC
>CAISXI010000457.1 GCA_903889425.1 uncultured Roseiflexaceae bacterium
GCCGTGTTGGCCCACGACAAAGTATTGTTCCGTGGTCACCCCGTCGTGGTGGTGGTTGCAGAAACCGAAACGGCTGCCAAAGATGGCGCTGATGCCGTCATCGTCGATTACGAACCACTCCCCGTATTGAGCAATATGGCCGATGCCATTGCCACCAATGCCGCCTTGATTTGGCCCAATGGCTTGCCCAAAGACGGCCTCGACTTGACCGCCGCCCACGCCGCCGTCGACAAAGGTAGCGATAGTGGTCATCGCGCCCCATCCAACATCCACGAAGAGACCAAGTTTGGTCGTGGTAATGTCGACAAAGCCATTGCTGGCGCCGACATTGTGCTCAAACACCACTACACCACCCCCATGGTGCATCAAGGTTACCTCGAGCCCCATGCCGTAGTGGCCGAGCCCCATCCCTTCCGTGGCGAAATCACCGTCTACACCAGCACCCAAGGCCAATTTGGTGTGCGTGACGAAGTCGCCCGGCTCCTCGGTATCCCCAAATCCAAAGTGCGCGTGATTCCGATGGTCATCGGTGGTGCATTTGGTGCCAAATACGGTATTCTCGACCCCTTGGCTGCCGCAGTGGCCTGGGCCGTCCGCCACCCCGTCAAAATGGTTTTGACCCGTAGCGAAGACTTTTTGACCACCACGCCTTCACCCGCCATGGAAATTGACTTGACCGTGGCCGCCTACAAAGACGGTCGCATTGCAGCCATCGATGCTGTCGCCACCATCGACAACGGTGTCTTCCCATTCACCATTGGTGGCATCGTAGGGATTTTGATTGGCGGCTATTACAAATGTGACAACGTGCGGATTGTCTGCCGCGAAGTGCTCACCCACAAACTCCAAGGTGGTGCCTACCGCGCCCCCGGCGCCCCGTCGGCCACCTTTGCCATCGAATCAAGCATGGACGAGCTGGCCCACGCCCTCGGTCGCGACCCCCTCGAATTGCGCTTGCAAAACTGTGTCGAAACCGGTGATTTGATGGGTAACGGTGATCCGTGGCCCAGCATCGGTATGCGCCACTGCCTCGAAACCCTCCAGAACCACCCGTGGTGGCAAAACCGTACCCAAGAGCCCAACACGGCTTGGGGTATGGCTGCCGGTGGTTGGTTGTGTGGTATGTCGCCGGCCGCCTCGGTCTGTGCCGTCGACAGCGATGGCGCCGTGCGCATCCACGTCGGCTCGGTCGATATCTCGGGCGTCAATAGCTCGTTGGTGTTGGTCGCCGCCGAAATCCTCGACATCTCACCCGACCGCATCCAACTCATCCAAGGCGATACCCGCACCGGTCCCCGGGCCGGCCCCAGTGGTGGTAGCCAAACCACCTATAGCGTGTCGGGTGCAGTAGCCGCTGCTGCCCGTGTCGTACGCCAAAAACTCATTGACGTGGCCGCCGAACAATTCGAAGCCAACCCCGCTGACCTCGAATTGCGTGATGGCGTGGTGAGCGTCAAGGGCTTCCCCGATAAGGCCATGGAAATCGGCGCAATTGCCGAATTGGCCGAAAACAAAGCCGGTGGTAGTGGCCCCATCATGGGCGAAGGTACCACCGCCATCTCAGAGAATGCTCCTGGTTTCGTCACCCACCTCGTCAAAGTCCATGTCGATCCCGACACCGGCCATGTCACCCCCCTCAAGTACCTCGCCATCCAAGACGTCGGCTTTGCCCTCAATCCGTTGTTGGTCGAAGGTCAAATCCATGGTGGTGTGGCTCAAGGACTCGGTTGGGCCTTGCACGAAGCGATGGTTTATGACGATTACGGTCAGTTGTTGACCGCCAGCTTCATGGACTACAGCATCCCCAGCGGCGAAGCCTTGCCCGACATCGAAGTGGTCATGGTCAACAACAAAGCCCCCTTCGGTCCCTTTGGTGCCCGTGGCATCGGCGAACCCCCCATCACCGCCGGTGCTGCAGCCGTCGCCAACGCCGTGCGCAATGCCAGCGGTGCCCGCGTGCTTGACCTGCCGTTGCGTGACGAGCGTGTCTGGAAGGCCATGCAACAAGATTAATTGTTTGCTCATTCCCCGTATATATGGCACACTGCGCACAACCGATTGGTTGTGCGCAGTGTTTTTGCGTCAAAGGTATCATCATGCAACGACGTACCGTATTTGGATTATTTGCTACCAGTCTCTTGATGAGCTGTGGCATGTTTACGCCACCCGCGTTGACTGGCCCGGCGCTTTTGTTTGTCTATACCAACGGCTGAATCCCCTGAGCGCAAACAACGCCTATCGTTGATAGGCTGGCTCAGCAATTCACCGGCTGCCTGACCGTTGTACGTGCCGATTATGCCACTCCTGATGGATTGCAATTGGCTCAACAATACGGGGTCAAAGCCCACCCCGTCATCCTCGTGATAGATCGTGGTGGTAATGTGACCACCCGCATCAACGGTGTGCCCGATGAGACACAACTCACCCAGGCCGTCACGGCGATTTGTCAGTGATCCTTGACATCTCTGCGTCCTCTGCGTCCTCTGTGCGAGACTCAGAGCAAATCGCATTAGCAGACATTCATCGGCGATGTATATACGATTTCTCTGCGTCCTCTGCGTCTCCGCGTGAGTCCCAAGGCAAATCGCATTAGCAGAGATTCATCGGCGA
>CAISXI010000458.1 GCA_903889425.1 uncultured Roseiflexaceae bacterium
GGTTGCTGTTTTTTGGTCATGAAACATAATTCAAATAAATTTGAAATATATTTGGCGACAAAAAAAGGTACTATACTCCCCCGCTCCCTGGTTGCTGTTTTTTGGTCATGAAACATAATTCAAATAAATTTGAAATATATTTGGCGACAAAAAAAGGTACTATACTCCCCCGCTCCCTGGTTGCTATTTTTTGGTCATGAAACATAATTCAAATAATTTCGAAATATATTTGGCGACAAAAAAGGTACTATACCCCGCTCCCCCGCGCAATTTCCAATTCTCCGTCGCGTGCAACATTGAACAAGTGCACGCCACGTATCGCCTAGGAGTACCGCTACTGGAGGAAATTGCTACGGCGGGAATGGGGTATGGCATGACGCGATGCTGTTGTTAGCCGAGGTAGATTTTGGGTTGGATGCTCACACGCCATTGTTCGGCGACTTGGGCTGCTTCAATGAGGAGTGCTTCTTTCCATGGGCGGGCCATTAATTGGAATCCCACCGGCAATCCTGCTTTGGTATAGCCAGCAGGGATGCTAATCGATGGTAAGCCACTCAAATTGGCGGCAAAGGCAAAGCGCATGATTTCGAAGGTGCTACTGAGATCACTCATTCCTTGGTGTATTGTCGCCGCATCAATGATAGGGGCAACGAGCCCGGCAGTCGGCGTGGCAATCATATCGACGGTCGTAAATAATTGGCGGAGTGTTGCGGTGAAGCTCGCCCGGGTGCGTTGGGCGTGTGCAATATCTGTGGCAGTGAATTCACGTGATAACGCAAGTGATAAACGTGTTTCGTCGGTTAAGCGATGTCCATTCTGGGTGAGCTGGCTGCCGAGCCCATTGAGCATTTCGCTGGTAATGATGATGGTGTGGGCCACACGCGCCGCTTCGAGCCCTGGCACGGTAATTTCACGTAATTCAGCGCCGGCAGAGCGATAATAGTGCAACATACTGCGACAGTGCGAGACGATCTCGGTATCGGCATGTTCAAACCATGCCGGCATATAGCCAATCGTCATACCCCGCAAATCCCGGCGCCCCAAGTTTGGTGCCACCGGCAGGGGTTGGTTATGCGTGGCGGGGTCGGCAGGATCACTCCCTGCCATGCAGACGTAGGCGCTGGCGATTTCAGTAGGGTAGGGGGCAATCGGCCCGGGATGCGACATGCTCCAGACGACCCCTGCACTGCCGTGTGACGATATTCGCCCATAGGTGGCTTTGAGCCCCACCATCCCACAAAACGCCGCTGGGATGCGGATTGAGCCACCACCATCCGCACCAAGCGCAATCAATGCGAGTCCGCTGGCGGTGGCAGACGCGCCACCACCCGAGCTTCCCCCAGCGGTATGATTGGTCTGGTAGGGGTTGCGGGCGGGACCGTGGGCCCGGCTAGTGCCAACCACACCGAGGCCGATTTCGTGCATTTGCCCCTTGCCAATGATGAGTGCCCCAGCCGCGCGCAAGCGGGCTACTGGCGTGGCATCGGCGGTGGCTGGCGTTGCGCCGAGGAACGACGTACCGCCACCGGTGCGGTAATTGGCTACCGAAAATTCATCTTTGATTGATACCGGAATCCCATCCAGTAGCCCCAGTGGTTGGCCTGCGGCATAGCGGGCCGTCGCCGCCGTGGCATCACGAAGCAACGCGGTATCATCAGCGGCAATAAATGCATTGAGTAATTGATAGTCAGGATGATTGCGTCGGGCAATAGCGGCTTCGGCAACGGCGAGGGGTGTCATGGTGCCAGCGCGGAACGCGTTGTGTAAATCATTTATCGATGCCCACGGCGACACCACTGCCCGCGTTGCCATGTTGACGGGGTGGGGTTCGGCGACTCGTGCGGCCGACCAGCTATTCTGCATATCAGGTTCCGCTAAGGGCGCGCTACTATCTATTTGCTGGCGATAGGCGGTGACACCGGCACTCGTGAGTAACCCTGGTGCGAGCAATCGCCGGGTGTGCGGGTTTTCGAGCAAAAAACGCAATAATTTGAGTGGTACGCCACTCAAACGAGGAAGTTTTACCGATTTGAGATCGTACATCAATATTCCTTGTATTGTTCACTAATCTATTACTTCACGTTATACCATGAATGACAGGCGAATTTACCGCTATTGTGCCAAAAAGAGTGATAATTGCGCATTTTAATCAAACTTCAATCTTTGCGCACGGTTGCTGCGACGACGGTAATTGTCATGTCACCTATTCACCATTGCCGTCGCCTCGATATTTTTCACAACCAAATAATAATCGATTAAATTCGTGTAAAAAACGTATCGCGCGTCGTGAATAGGTGGTGTATGCACTCGATGCGGTTGTTGCGCACGTAACCCCTCCGCTGACAGGTAGTGTCAGCGAAGGGGTGCAATATCCCCGCAGTATTTAGACGACCAAGGCCACACCGGAGCAGCCTGGATCTGCGCCACCTTGCAAGACACCGTTGCGCATGGCGACGCCATGCACGAGAGCCATCTCGCCGTAGCTCTGTGGTAGGCGCACAATTGGGTGGTATTTGCGCACTTCGGCACAGATGTACTCGGGGATGCGGCCGTGACAGACGATGTTGTTGCCTTGGCAATCGACCCGAGGTGCCGCAATCGCATCGCTGATATTCATGTCGAAGTCGATGAAGTTGAGGATGGTCTGGAGCACGGCGGTGATGATCCGCGATGCACCTGGTGCCCCAACCACCAGCACTGGCTGGCCGTCTTTCGAGATAATCGTTGGTGCCATGCCAGTGGTCCGCCCCACTCGCGGGGCAATCGAATTGCGATGACCGGGGAAGGGATGAAAGTTGACCATTGAATTGTTGTACATGAAGCCCAAGCCTGGGGTAATAATCCCGGACGACATCCCCAATGAATGCGTCAAGGCCACACACATGCCGTTTTGGTCAACCACACTGATATGGGTGGTGTCGGGTGGGGTGGTGGGGGTGTCACCGGGGGTAATGGGTTTGCCTGCATTGATATGGGCTTGCCATTCACTGGCCCGTTGGCGTGAGGTCATCCATTCGACGGGCACTGGGCCGCCACGGGGGTCGCCCAAATGGGCGTTGCGGTCGGTAAATGCCGCCTTCATTGCCATGGCCACGAGGTAGATGTATTCGGCGCTATTGTGCCCCAAGGCGGTGAGATTATAACCCTCGAGGATATTGAGGATCTCAATCACTGTCGGGCCACCGTGGGGGGCCTGCGAGGTGACGATGTCGTAGCCGCGATAGGTGCCCCGTACTGCTTGTTCTTCGGCGACCTGGTAATCATTCAAGTCAGCGGCAGTGACATAGGCGCCATTGCTCGCCAAGTCGCTACTGATTTTGGCGGCTAATTCGCCATGATAGAAGTCATCTGCACCATGTTTGACGATATGGCGCAAGGTATTGGCATAGTCGGGATTTTTGAGGATTTCGCCTTCGTCATAGGGTTGACCGTCGCGCAGGTAAATCCGCCCCGATTCGGCATAGCTGGTCAAGTATTCGAGTTGCGACACCGATTCGGGGTATTTGGTGCGTTTCTTCCAGCGATTAGCGAGGTGGCTATCGACTACAAAGCCCCGCTCGGCAGTGTCGATGGCGGGTGCGATGACGTCGCCCCAACTGCGGGTACCAAAGCGTTTGAGCAAGGTATCGAGGGCGAGGAGCGTGCCTGGCGTACAAATCGAAGTATAGCCTTTGTCGTTGACTTTACCCTGCAAAAAATAACCCCAGCCGTCGGGGCTAAGTCGGATAAATTTGTCGACCCACATATCAGCAGTGGCTCGTGATCCAGCCAAGGCAGGGGCATCGAGCAATATAGGCGCTTCGCCTGGTTTTTGTACCAAGGCCAGGGCGTAGCCACCAATGCCACACATTTGCGGATTGACGATGGCTTGCACAAAGGCACAGGTGACGGCGGCGTCGACGGCGTTGCCGCCACTGCGTAATACTTGGGCGCCGGCCTCGACTGCGATT
Organism: uncultured Roseiflexaceae bacterium; assembly: GCA_903889425.1. Taxonomy (GTDB): domain Bacteria; phylum Chloroflexota; class Chloroflexia; order Chloroflexales; family Roseiflexaceae; genus UBA965. Next base: position 3,951 of record CAISXI010000458.1, read on the forward strand.
GGCTCTGGTCCCGAAATAACAGCACTCATGGTTGCTCCTTGGGTGTAATTGTGGTGGCAATATTGTACCACTTGGATAGCGAATCTCCGCACAAATGGTAGCGCCATTTGGACGGAGATTCGCGGTGATCTAATGTGCGGGATGTTACTCCGCCGTGGTGTTCGTACAGACTACCACCATCTGGGCACTCAAATAGGTATTGATGAGGGGCACTTTTTCAAAGAATGGTTGCTCGTGTGTGATGCATGTGCATGATTTTGCGGTAGATCCATATACTACCGAGTAGCAACCAAAACAAATTTGCAACGAGGCTCCAGCGCACCCACGGCTGGAATTGCAAGCTCAGTGCGGTACTTCCTACTGGAATCTGTACCCCTTGATAGACCTCATTGATAACCACTGTTGTGGTGGGCTGCCACCCTTGCGGCGTTTGCACCTCAGCTATCCAATCAGGGTGAAATTGCTGATTAAAGATAATTACGGAATCCTCCGCTTGGGCAGGGAATACTAATTGGAATGCATCACCGTGATCTTCTTTTTTGGTGAGGCGCTGATTGGTTGTGGCTTGGGGATTATCAATCCAGTATTGATTAGGCGTTGTACTAGCGGTGCGGAGTGCGCTCGCAGGTACGCGTAAACAACACCCCATGCCATCGGCGATGGTATAGATATACATCCCGAGTGAGCGCGTATAGCGGGTGATTCCGGGGGTATCGATGGGCTTGTCACTGACGATAGTGCGTACATTACTCAGCCATAAATCGGTGTAGTTGAGCGGTAGTCCAATACTGCGAATATTGCGAGTGTAGGTGTGGTAATCGACGTGCAGCCGGCGCATGAGTGCGACATAATACCGTGATTGCAACGAGCTATATGCGCCAATGATCGGAATATCGAGCATTACCGTGAAATTCGGTTCGAGGCGCACACTTGGTTTGATTGCCACAACGGCTACATAACTATCAGGAGAGAGCGTTTTTTGAATTGTCTGCGCCGTATCTGATGTGTGGATCACATTTGCATAAGGCTGGACAAGTAAGAGTGGGCGCACCAATAGTTGTGTATTGATCAGGATCATGAGTACCAGGAGCCCAAACTTTATGCTTGGTTGTGTGACACGTAATACCACCACCATGCCAGCGACTACAGCAAACTCGTACCCTACATAATTCCATTGCACCGGGATATGTTGCCAGTAGGCATAGGCAACGGCGCCAATAATGCATTGCCCAGCGACAAACAGACTTATGGCACTTTGGCGTGGTCGATGTGCCCATTGTGTCGTTAGTATGCCATGAATGCCATACAGTGCGAGTACAAATTGCGGGAAGTATTGAGTGAATCCACCAAAAAGTACCCCTCGTGACACCTGTGGAAATATCGATGCATACCCAAGTTGAAACAGCGTGTGATTAAAACTAAAAGCAATTGCAATGAGTAACCAGACAACCCAGCCCCAGACGTTACGCCAATATTGTTGTGCCCCGAGCAGCATCAACAACAACATCAGTAAACTTGTATGCCCACCATTAAATGGATATTTTGTTTTGGTAAATGTGGTGATTGGCTGCCAGATGTCACTGACGACATAGGCCAACCCAATTTCAAGTGCGTGTTGCAATGATTGCACATTGGGAATACTTGCAAGAAAGAAATCAAGCCCGATTGCCGAACGCGCTGCTGATAGCTGCATACCCGTATAGATGTCGAGATATGCGGGTAGGGTGAGTGCCACACCGCACACAAGCGCTCCAATTCCCCAGCCAATAAATGCTCGAAATTGCAGTGGCTGTTGGCGTAATTGCCAAGCGAGTACTGCCATGTAGCCTGCGATAATATAGGCTGCCGTCAAAATACTTTGTGGGTAGGCCGTGTAGAGTAACGAATAGATGGCAAAGCTAATAAACAATGCCACCCAACGATTATGTGGCTCATAGCGGAGCCGGAGTAGCCCGTAACATAACGCAACGCCCCAGCAACAGATTGCTGCAAACATGACAAATGTGTTGTAGAAATAAAAATTCAGCGTAAATGCAAATACCAGACCGGCTAACAGCGCAACTTGGCGATGCGATGTGATGAGCTGCGCATAGAGAAGTGCAAATAGCCCTGTAAGGTAAACACAAATAACAAACGATACCGTTGAAAGCACATACGCATCGTCAATCACCCAAGACATCACCCACGTAAGTACATAGGCTGGACTAAACCCCGATAAGTGCAATAACTGGTGCCCAAATTCGAGTTGGTTACTCCATAGAGACAACCAACCTGAACGTGGTGCATGAAGATGTAAGGTAATCTGTGGGATAAATCCAGTCAGATAATCGCCAAAAAAAGTACTTTCTGTATAGCTCGATTGTTTGATTGGCTCGAGGTTCGCATATATGAATGGGCGATATGGCAAAATTACCTGATGATTGTACAGTAATGGTGCAAACCAACCCACCATGATTAGGCTATAGAATCCCACAGGATGGTGCATTCCCCAATGAATGAACCGTTGTATCGCCTGCCAATAGGGCATGACAAACAGCGGAATAGCGCGTAGGGTGTGTGGTCTGCCAGGAAGCGATAACCGCTGGTCATAGCGCGCAAGTGCCACCCAGCACATAAGATTGAGTATCGAAACAATCATGGCTCCGAGCAACACGAGCCGAATGTCAGTAAATAAATGCAGTAACTGTTGCATACCGTGACCCACTAACCCATAATTATTACAATGAACATAGTATAACCCTAATGAAGTAGGAAGGATGAAGTAGGAAGTGTGAAGTGAAGGAGGAAGGATGAAGGATGAAGGATGACGTCGGAAGGATGACGTCGGAAGGATGAAGTGAAGGATGACGTCGGAAGTGTGAAGTAACATCGGAAGGAGGAAGGAGGAAGGAGGATTGTACCAGACCTGACAAAATGTGTGTGTACAATAACCCAATCCATGTATAATCAGCGCAGACGTTCTTTTTTTGGGTAATACCATGCATACACGTGAGCAGATTCGTTTGACTGAATTAGCCGGTTGTGCGGGCTGAGCAGCCAAAATGGGGCCGGGTGCCCTACACGACATGATTGCGCAACTACGCTTTACCAGCCACCCCAACTTGTTAGTGGGGCTGGGCAAAGCCGACGATGCCGCGGTATACCAGATTAATGCCAGCCAGGCATTGGTCCAGACCGTCGATTTCTTTCCACCAATCGTCGATGATCCCTACGACTACGGTTATATCGCCGCAGCCAACGCCTTGTCAGACATCTATGCCATGGGGGGCACCCCCATGCTCGCTTTGGCCATCGCCGCCTTCCCCGATAATCTGCCGGCCTCGATTACCAGCCAGATCTTGCAAGGGGGCATCGATGCCGTGGCGGCGGCGGGTGCGGTGGTGGCCGGTGGGCATACCATCGTCGATCCTGAACCCAAATACGGCTTGTGTGTGACGGGGATGATTGATCCGGCCCGCGTCGCCCGCAAAAGCGATCTCCATATTGGTGACGTCATGATACTGAGCAAACCCCTCGGGACGGGCATCATCACTACCGCCGCCAAACGCAACCTCGTCGACCCTGCTGCGTATGCCGCTGCGGTGGCCTCGATGAAGCAACTCAACGCCAACGCCGCCCAGGTCGCCATGCGCCACGGGGTGGTCTGCATGACCGATATCACCGGGTTTGGCTTGCTGGGGCATGCCAGCGAAATGGTGCGCGATAGCAATGTGGCGATGCAAATCCATGCCAGCCAATTACCGCTGCTCCCGACGGTGCGGGCCTTGGCGGACGCCGGCGTCGTACCGGGCGGGCTGGGACGCAATCGCATGCACCTGCTCGCCGACGGCACCTTGCAACTGGCGGCCGATGTACCACCCGGGCTGCTCGACATCGCCGTCGACCCCCAGACCTCGGGGGGGTTGTTGTGCGCGGTGGCGCCAGCGGCGCTGGCGGCGTTGCTGGCCGATGCCCAGGAGATGGGACTGGTGTTGACAGTGATTGGTGAAGTTGTTGCTGGGCGCGGCGTGGCGCTAGTCATATAACAGAGACACGAAAGAGGATTGTGATGAGTCAAGTGCGATTAAGTAACCGGCTAAGCCGTTTGACCCCGTCGGCCACCACGGCGCTGGGTGGCAAAATCGCCGCCCTCAAAGCCCAAGGAATTAACGTGATTTCGTTTGGCGCCGGTGAGCCCGATTTTGCCACCCCTGACGCCCTCAAGGCGGCTGGTATAAAGGCCATCGAAACCAATCAAACCAAATATACGCCGATTGGTGGCCCTGCTGAGCTCCGCAAAGCAATCGCCGAGCGCGTCAGTGGCGAAAGTAGCGTGACCTACACCGCCAACCAGATTTCGGTGACCAATGGGGCCAAAGAAGCCTTGTTCCTGGCCTTTTTGGCGTTGTGTGACGAAGGCGACGAAGTCATCATCCCAGCCCCATACTGGGTGAGCTACGTCGACCAAGCTAAACTCTCTGGAGCCACCCCGGTGATTGTCGAAACCACCCAGGCCCAAGGCTTCCGTATGTCGGCTGCCCAACTCACCGCCGCCATTACCCCGCGCACCCGCGTGCTGGTGCTCAATTCGCCATCTAACCCCACCGGGGCGGTCTATTCGGCCGCTGACTTGACCGCCATCGCCGCCGTGATTCGTCAGCACCCGCAGATTGTGGTGATGAGCGACGAAATCTACGACGCTATCATCTATACCACATACGCCCGCTGGCTCCAAGTGGCACCTGATTTGGCACCCCAAACGCTGGTGATCAACGGTGCCTCCAAAGCCTTTGCCATGACGGGCTGGCGGATGGGCTTTGTGGCGGGGCCACAAGCCATCATCGATGCCATCAAGGGCATCCAGAGCCATTCGACGTCACATACGTCGTCCATCACCCAAGCCGCCGTATTGCCGGCCTATGATGGTACGGTGGACATGGGCGCTGAAGTCTCACGCATGGTGGCGGCCTTCCGTGAACGGCGTGATTTGATTGGTGAATTGCTAACCTCGATTCCGGGTGTATCATTGAATATGCCCGATGGCGCGTTTTATGTGTTCCCCGACATCAGTGGCTTGCTGGGTAAGCCGTTGGCATGTGGTGTAACCTGTCATACGGACGAAGAATTCGCGGCGGCTATGCTCGACCACGCCCATATCGGCGTAGTGGGCGGGTCGGCCTTTGGCGCACCTGGATTTATCCGCATGTCGTACGCCACCAGCAATGCCTTGATTCGTGAAGGTATGGCGCGGTTTGCCAAAGCGGTCATCGGCTAAGAATGACGTATGCGGCGCTGGGGTATCCCAGCGCCGCGCAAGCAAAGAAGGTATGCCATGTTGTATGAATTACGTACCTATTGGGCCAACCCCGGCAAAGCAGAATCAATGCACCGCCGCTTTGCAGTGCACACCGACCACTTGTTTCGCAAACATGGTATGACGGTGGTGGCGTATTGGATTCCCGAAGGTGGCCACGAATTGCACGGCGACTTGGTTTATTTGTTGGCGCATGTGTCGCAAGCGACGTACGACGCATCGTGGGCTGGCTTCCGGAGCGACCCCGTCTGGCAAAAAGCCAAGGCTGACAGCGAAGTGGATGGGATTTTGGTAGCAAAGCTCGACAGCGTGCTGTTGCGCTCTACGGTCTACTCGCCCCTGAAGTAATCGACTGTAATGCTTATTCACGTCTGGCGCGGCACTGTTTTTCACAAAAAAAGAAAGTGAGCGGTCATGCATGTCTTGATTATCGGCGGGACGGGCAACATTAGTCGGGCTATCGTGCAGGTGTTGCTCCGAGAGGGTCACAACGTCACCATCTACAACCGTGGCCAACGGGTTGATGGTCAGCCCAGTGATGTCGAAGTGCTGTTGGGCGATCGCCGCGATCGGGCGGCTTTTGAAGCGTTGCTCAAGTCGCGCTCGTTTGATGTGGCCATCGACATGATTGCGTTTACGGCCGACGACGCCGCTTCGACGCTACGGGCTGTGCCCAATGTGGGTCAACTCATCCAGACTTCAACGGTAATGACCTATGGCCCGCCGTTCACATCACTCTACCAAGGCACCGACGCCCCTTTGAACGGCCGTCACGACGGTGGTTATGGCGCAGGTAAAGTCGCCGCCGATGAATTGCTGTTGGGGCAGAGTGCGAGCGGCGTACCGGTGACGATTGTCAAGCCGTCGTTCACCTTTGGCCCCGGGCATCCGCTCTTCCGGCAGGTCGATTGGAGCATGCGCTGGCTCGACCGCCTGCAAAAAGGCAAACCGATTATCGAAGCCGCCGAAGGCCTCAACTACTTCCAGTTTTTGCCGTCGGCCGATGCCGCCGAAGCCTATGTGGCACTGTGTGGCCTGACCGCCGCCCATGGCAAAGTGGTGCATGTGGTTAACCCCCACGCCACCACCTGGCACGAATGGCATGGGATTGCGGCGCAGGTGTTGGGTGTACCTCTCGAAACCGTGTCGGTGCCGTGGGATGTGCTGGTGGCCGCCGATGCCAAGCGCTATAGCGCACTGACCACCTGCCTCGGTCACAATCAAGTATTTTCGGCCGATTCGTTGTTGGCCCTCGTGCCCGATTGGCAGCCGCGCGTGCCGTTGCTCCAGGCCGTGACCGAAACCATTGAATGGTTGCAACGCCATAATCAAATCGAAGACAGCGAGAGCGACCCCCTCGAAGATCGCATCATCGCCGCCATGCGCCAAATCAAAGCCACGTTCGCCTAAATCGCCGTTGTCTAATCATCACGAAAGCCTGGCCGCTCTGCGGTCAGGCTTTCGTTGCGTTGGACTGCGCTACTTTTTAGACTGCAGGCTGCCCGATGACCGTGTCGAGCAGTTGGTAGCGGGGGCGATGACTGTCGGGTACGACCTGCGATTGGCTATCAATCCGCAATAGTTGCGCCGTCTCGCCCGCCTGCACGGGTGGCCAGACGGGGATGCCGGCGCCGTTGGGGTCGCCGTGTGTGATGAAGTTGACATAAATTTGTTGCATTTGGTGTGACACGGCTGTATCGGCGGCGTCCCAGGCATAGACGGTATTGGTGTCGAGATTGCCCATAAAGTATTCGATGTCGGCCGAATGCACGGCTCCTACCGCCATGGGTGGGGGTGGCGGCGCTGGTGTGTGCGATTCTTCGGCGCGAATGACGCCGCCGGCTAGCCCGCTGACGGCATTGCCAAACTCGGGGCGCATGCCAGGGCGGGGGTGGGCATACAGGTAGCGGTAGGTGGGATTGGTGCGGGCATGCAGCTCGGCCCACTTCCAGGTGCTATAGCCGATAAACAAATCGCTCGAGAGGTCCGTCGCCGCCAGCACCACTTCGGCATCGCTACGAGCGGCGTAGTGCTGGAGCAGGTGGGGCGCTTGGTCACCAAATTGGGCCTGCACGGCGTCCTGATAGTTGGCCACGGTAGGTGGGTGGTCGTGGAGCAAAAACTGGTAGGGCACTTCGGTCGAATTCCAACCAATCAACAACGGCACTTGGGCATGATTTCCGCTGGCATAGAGCTCCCACGGTGATTTGGGCAAAAAATAGCCGTCAATGGTGCCACAAAAATGCTGGGGTTGGTACGCTTGGGTGGCATCGAGCAAGTCACTCGCCGATAAATTGTGCAAATCGGCCAGGGTGGAGGCACCAGCCTGAGTCGCAATGGCTACGCCGATTTGTTCGGCGTCGGCGAGGGTCATGGCCGGCAACGCGCCTAGCAACGATCCGCTGGAGGCGATGGCCCCGGCAATTCGGTGGTTGGCGATGGGCGACAGCAGTTGGGCGCTGACCGAAATCGACCCTGCCGATTCGCCGGCGATGGTGATACGGCTGGGGTCGCCGCCAAAGGCGGCAATTTCACTCTGCACCCAGCCCAAGGCGGCAGCTTGGTCGAGGTAGCCGTAATTGCCTGACCCCGCATACCCACTGGTACGACTCAATTCGGGATGCGCAAAAAAACCAAACACCGATAGGCGATAATTGACCGTCACCACCACCAGCCCGTGTTGGGCTAGGCTGGCGCCGTCATAGCGCGGCTCCGCGCTGTCGCCAGCCACATTGCCACCCCCATAAAAATAAACCAGCACGGGCAAGGGCGTGGCGGCGGGTGTGGCTGGCGCCCATACATTCAGGTAGAGGCAATCTTCGCTCATGCCAGGTGAGCGGAAGTTCATGTCGCCAAACAAGGCCAGTTGCATCGGTCGCGGCCCAAACTGGGTGGCGAGGCGGATGCCCGGCCAAGACTCGACTGGCTGCGGTTCGCGCCAGCGCAAGGCCCCCACCGGCGGTGCCGCAAAGGGGATGCCCTTGAAGCTCTGTGCGCCGGTACGCTCGTCGATGCTCCCTGCGAGGATGCCGTGGCTGGTCTGGACGCGCAGGTTGGTGGTCATGTGTGCTCCTCTTTTCTTGAAAAAACACTTCCGTGCCGGGTGAAGTGCCATGAGTATAAGTGTATCAATCTGCACCGCTCGGCCATGGCCGCAAATCATTCAGTGGCGGCTTGGGCGGCCGCCGGGGTACGATTGGCGTACAACAAATATAATCCGCTGGCAATGGCGATGCCAGCGCCGACCCAGGTGTTGAGCGTGGGGAATTGTTGCCAGAGTATCATGCCCCACAGCACATTGATGGGCAGGGTGCTGTATTCAAACGGTGCCACCACCGACGCCGGTGCTTCACTATAAGCGCGGGCATTGAAATACATGCCCCCCGCCCAAATGAACCCCAGACCCGACATGATTAGCCAATCACGGAGCGACGGCATCACCCAGGCATGCATCAAAAAGACAAAACTAGGGTGGGCATCGGGTGTTTCGCCAATCGCCAGCACAATCGGGGTCAGCACCGCCGTGGCGACCAAATAGACCAGCGAGCTGTAGTAGGCCATCGTCGCGCTACTGTCGGTTCCTTGCAGTTTGCGGGTCAGGATGACGGCGACGGCATAAAAAAAGACCGACGCCAAAGTAAAGAGCGAGCCAATATTAAAGGCCCCCATGCCCGGCTGCACCACCAACAAGGTACCGGCAAAGCCGATTAATAGCGCCAGCCAATTGCGCAGGCGGATTTTTTCAGCCAAAAACAGCAACGACAACAGGGTAATCATCAGCGGTCCCGAAAAGCGAATGGCGGCGATGTCGGCCAAGGGCAAGGCGGCTAGCCCCATGAAGTGGGTGGTGTACGACAGAAAGTAGGCGCCACCGCGGACGTATTGGAGCGTACGCTGGCTGGTGGTGGGCCAGCCCCGTCGCCCTTCGAAGCGAAACAAGAGTAGGGTCAGCGGGAGCGCCACCAGACTGCGAAAGGTGACGATTTCGAGTACGGGGTATTGTCCCCCGATAAATTTGACGGTGATGTCTTGGAGCGAAAAAACCAACAGTCCCAATACCAAAAACAACACCCCACGCAGGGTGCTCCGCACTACTGCCGGTGCAACATTCATGTAAGCGCACCTTTCTGCCTAGGCTTGCACCGTAGGATAGCGCCGGGTGGTGATGATGAGCAAGGTGCACCCAAGCACCGCCGCACAGCCGATGACCAATGCCACTGGCACCAAGGTGCCGTTGCTCAACACTCCCACCAGTGTACCGGCCACCCCGCCGATGATGGATTGGATGGTGCCTTGGATGGCCGAGGCGCTGCCCATCCGGCCGTGGACGTGCCCAAAGGCCAAGGCGGCGATATTGGGCATAATAAAGCCAAAACAGACACACAACGAAAAGAAGAGGGCACTCAGGGTCAGGGTGGTGACGGCTCCACTCAGGGCACAGCCAATCATGATCACGGCAATGATGACGGCCGCAAACAACGCCCGTTGCGCCACGATTTCGAGGCGTTGGGTGCGCAACACCCGCCGGTTGATTTGCGAGGCCCCAATCAACCCCATGGCATTGAGCCCAAACAGCAACCCGAATTGGCTCGGGTCATTGCCCAGCATGTCGATATACAAAAACGACGAACTAGTGATATACGACATCAAGATGGCCGCGGCACAGGCGCTAATCACCACATACATCAAAAACGGCGTATTGCGCAAAATTGCAAGGTAATTGGTGGCTGTATCACGCAAATCAATGCTGGCGCGTTCACTCGCCGACGACGTTTCAGGCAGGCGGCTCAACGCCAACAGCATGATGATGCCATAGCCGACCAGCACCCAAAAGACCCCATGCCAATTCCAGAACGCCAAAATCACGCCACCCAGCGACGGAGCCAAGATGGGGGCGGCGCCGAGGACGAGCATCAGCACGCTCAGCCGGTCGGCCAGCACTTTGCCCCGCCACAAATCGCGGGCGATGGCGCCGCTGATGACTGAGCCGGCCGAAGCCCCCAGCGCCTGCAAAAACCGCCCGGCAATCAGCACGGTGATAGAGGGGGCGAGGGCACAGGCCAGTGCCCCGAGGATGTAGATGCAAAAGCCCACGGTGAGTGGGCCTTTGCGGCCGTATTTATCGGTGAGTGGCCCATAGACCACTTGACCCAGCCCCACCCCAATCAAAAATATGGCCAGGGTGAATTGCACGGCACCGGCAGTGACGTTGAATTCATTGGCAATGGTGGGCAGTGATGGCAAGTAGAGGTCGATACTGATGGGCATGATGGCCTGGATGGAGCCGAGGATGAGCATCAACAACAGCCCGTGCGTGGGCTGTGGGGCAGTGGTTGGCGTGGTCACGAGAGCTCCTTGATTGGTGAACGCTTCATATTAACACCAATGAAGTAGGAAGTAGGAAGTA
>CAISXI010000459.1 GCA_903889425.1 uncultured Roseiflexaceae bacterium
CGTCTTTGCCCACCACCGGTTGCTGATCTAATTTGGCAAAGAGCGCATCCCATCGCGCGCCCACGTCGCTCGATTGGAAGGCACAGCGTGCTTCTTTTTCACACCAGGCAATCCAATTATTCATCGCTTTTTCGAAGCCACGCATTTGGGTCATATAGCGCTCTTCGATGCTATCACCTTTGGGTTCAAAGGCTGAATCAAGTACCATCGAACGCACACGATCGGGGAACATACTGGCGTACACCGCCCCCAAATAGGTGCCGTATGATACCCCGAGATAGCTAATTTTTTCATCACCCATGGCAATCCGAATCATATCCATGTCACGGGCGGTGTTTGCGGTCGAATAAAACTGCAGTTTCGGACCATATTTGGCTTTGCAAGCCGCCGCAAATGAGTCATACGCCGCTTGCAAAAACGCCTCTTCTGCGGGGGTGTCGGGTGTGGAGTCGGGGTACATATATTTGTCGATTTCTTTGTCGGTCTGACAGCGCAACCCACCCGAGCGGTCGACGCCACGGGGGTCAAATCCCACAAAATCAAACTCTTCGAGCGTTAATTCATCGACATAGGTCTGACCCATACTCGCCACATAATCAAACCCCGACGCACCAGGTCCACCCGGATTGTAGAGAATGGCACCGGTGCGAGGCTCACTCGCCCGCAACCGAATCAAGGCAATGCTGATTTTTTCACCATCAGGCTGCGCATAATCAAGTGGCACGTCGACAGTACTACAATCAAATTTGTCACTATCTTCACTGTCGATTGATTTATCATTACAACTATGCCACGTGATGGCATCAACCTGCGACGCCGAGGGCTGAGAATCCGCACCGGCGGGAGTGTCAGCAGATTCGGCGATGACTTGGTTCACCAAACGACTTAACGACCGTACCAGTCCAGCTGCTGATTCTTCAACTGCACGACCGACTGGGCTCGCACCACAACTACTCAATCCCAGCGTCATCACCACCAACACAATCCAAATTTTACGCATATGCTCCCTTTGCTCGATTCAACTACTTTTTAGACATTACATTAACCAGCATTCTCTGTCTTACCAATTATCCACCCAAAGATGCGTTCATCCTTTACTATTACATTAATTACGTTTTTATGTGATTTAATCACATATTGTTTTTATCACACGAACACAGTAATGTAAATACGTTTTTTGATTAAAAAAAGATGAGCGTCAAATAAGACGCCCATCACCACGTGGTGCCCCCGAGCCGACTTGAACGGCTGACCTGCGGTTTAGGAAACCGTCGCTCTATCCACTGAGCTACGGGGGCAGACTGTTTTTAGTATACCGTAGATTCTATCAGCACCCACGATGCCAGTACAGACGCAGCCTGCTGCGTTGCTACTGGCATTGCGGACAAAAATGCGTGCCCCGTTGCGCCACCACTGTTTTGACAATCAACGTCCCACACCGCATACAGGGTTGGTTGGTACGATCATACGCCATGAAATTGTCTTGCTGGCTGCCTTTGGCGCCATAACTATCGCGATAATCACGCAACGTACTTCCGCCGTTGGTCAAGGCTTGGCGCAACACCGTTTGGATGGCGTCGAGGAGCACGGTTGCTTGAGCGGACGACACCTGATTGGCTGGCAACTGGGGGTGGATTTGGGCGCGCCACAAGGCCTCATCGGCATAAATATTGCCAATCCCCGCCAACACTGTTTGGTCGAGCAAGACTGCTTTGATGATGCGTTTGGTCGGTTGCAACAAGCCAGCAAACACTGTCGGAGTCAACGCGTCGTCAAATGGCTCATACCCATGAGCGGTTTCGAGTTGGTGGAGTTCGGGGGGGGTGAGCAGCCGAATCCGCCCGAATTTGCGTTGATCGACAAAGCGCACCTCGCGGCCATCGCGCAACCCAAATGCCACCCGTTGCTGGGGGATGTCAGCCTCATCACGCCCACACACCACAAAGCGCCCCGTCATACGCAGATGGGCTGCCATTGTCAACTGGTTGGCGAGGGGCAGCAAAATCCATTTGGCGCGCCGGCGCCAACCCGTCACCATCACGTCCACAAGTTGGGCACCAAGCACGTCAGGCGCATGGCCTTCGATTGTTTTGAGCCAACTACAGCGGATGGTGCCGTCAAAGTGGGCGCCCACAATCTGCTCACCCAAGGTGCGGGCGGCCTGCTCTACTTCGGGTAATTCGGGCATAACAATCGCTCCTCGTAA
>CAISXI010000460.1 GCA_903889425.1 uncultured Roseiflexaceae bacterium
CGAACTCGGGAACTACCCCGCTACCGTCAAAACCACCCTATCACGCGCCGAAGCCCTCCAAGGCGCCGACGTGGTGATGGTCACTATTTTGGCTGGCGGCGTGCACGTATGGCGCCACGATATCGAAATTCCCAAGCAATACGGCATCGATATCAATGTGGGCGATACCCGCGGCCCCTCAGGCATCTTCCGGGCCTTGCGCACCATCCCCGAAATGCTCGCAATTGCCAAAGACATGGAAAAATACTGCCCCAACGCCATGATGCTCAATTACACCAACCCGATGGCTATGCTCTGTCGTGCCATGCAACGCGAAAGCAACGTCGCCATCACGGGGCTCTGTCACAGCGTCCAAGGCACCGCCGAAATGTTGGCGCGCTGGATTGGCGTCCCCTACGAAGAAATCGATTACCGCTGTGCCGGCATCAATCACATGGCGTGGTCCTTGCGCTTTGACCACAAAAACCAAAGCGTTTACCCGTTGATTCGCGCTGCCATGGACAAACCCGAAGTCTACAACGAAGAAATCGTCCGCAACGAGATGTTTTTGCACCTCGATTACTATGTCACCGAATCAAGTGGCCACAACTCAGAATACAACGCCTGGTTCCGTAAGCGCCCCGACTTGATCGAAAAATACTGCACCCATGGCACCGGCTGGAATCCTGGCAAACATGCCTACATCCTCGACGAATATTTGCGCCGCGAAAACGAATGGCGCGCCGATGCCCGGTCGTGGTTTGATGGCAGCGCCCAACTCAAACTCGACCGTGGCCACGAATACGCCGCCTATATCGTCAATGCCTTGGAGGGCGGCGAACCGTTCCGCTTCAATGGCAATGTGCGTAACACCGGACTGATCACCAACTTGCCCCAAGACGCCTGTGTGGAAGTGCCCGTGTTTGTCGACAAAGATGGCTTGCACCCCGTCCACGTCGGCGCATTGCCACCCCAATGTGCCATGCTCACCAACCTCAGCGCCCAAATCGAAGAGCTGGCCGTCGATGGTGCCATCAGCGGCGACCCCCGCAAAGTCTACCAAGCCATCCTCAACGATCCGTTGACGGCTGCGGTGCTGGCCCCCAACGAAATCCGCGATATGGTCAACGCCATGTTTGCCAAAAACCAAGCCTACCTGCCCCAATTCAAACACTTCACCGTCGGCTAAATCCCGATCACCGGTACGTACACCCCCACGACAACGAATCGTTGTCGTGGGGGTTTGCATTACAATATTGTCAGTTATGCTGTTGCGGACAGAAATAATCAAGGAGCATGGCATGGATGACGAACGGCTCGCCCAACGGGTCACCACATTTACCAACGCCGTCCAGCGCTTGCACGATGCCGTCAACCAAGCAGATAATGAATTTATCCGTGACGCAGTCATCCACCGCTTTGAATGCTGTTATGAATTAGCCTGGCAGATGCTCACACTGCAACTGAGCCGTGACGGGATTGAAGCCCAAACACCCCGCCATACCATCCAGATGGCACTCCAAGCCGGCTATATTGTTGAGGGCAATGTCTGGAGCGAAATCCAACGGATGCGCAATCTGACTAGTCATACGTATGATGCCACTGTGGCAGCAGAAGTCTATCCCTTTGTCTGTACAACGGTCATGCCCATATTCATGCAATTATGTCAAACGGCCCAATCATGGCACTAACCACGTTGCAATTTGGTTTATCGCCACGCATCATCGCCGATTTACACGCCGTATTTGCCCAATACCCACACATCACACAGGTCAGACTGTTTGGATCACGGGCCAGCGCACATTATCACCCGGCTGCCGACATTGATTTGGCCGTCGACGCACCCCATATGCCCACCCAGGAGTGGAGCGCGCTGTGGAACGCCATCGACGAATTACCACTAGCGTTCGTGATTGATTTGGTGCACTACGACACCATCACCAACGCCACATTTCGGGCCCAGATAGATGCCACCGCGGTGCCGTTTTGGTCACAAAAAAAGGGCAGCGCGTCACAATGACCCGCCGCCCAGCACGTTTTTTTACAAAAACAAAAACTTACACCACATCACCTTCACGAGTCACTCGCTGTGGCACCCGGTCGCCTTGATACAGCCCCGCTGTCAAAAAGGTGCTAATCGTGGCTCCCGCCGGAATCACCAACTGCTTGCCTTGTTTGACCACTTCGGCCAACCCGTCGGTGGGGTAGCCACACCACGGCTCGAGCGCCAAGGCGTGGCTGCGGCCCCACCACGGAAACCCTTTGGTGCGGCTAAATTCTTCCCACAACCAGATATGTTTAAACACGCTGGCATCCCACATCACGGCAACTCCCACATCGTGGTGACTGCTGTACAAACAGTACCAGGCGTCATCGTGTTGATAATCGCTGAGGTACATCACGTCGCTGCCGTGGGCGTCAGCGTGAGCGGGGATGATACTAGCATCAAACGGCGTGCCATCGGGGCCGGCAATCATGGGCCAGGTGCCACGGGCGCCGTTGCGGGTCAAGCGATTGGGTCCATCGACGTGTGCTTGGTGAGCTTCGACTGCTTGGGCCGAGGTGTAGATTTTGGCGCCATGACTCAAAAAAGGCAGCCCGTAGGCGATATGGTGACCCCACATGATGTCGAGTGGTTCGGATGCTTCATTGGTAAAGGTTTCGTTGAGCATCACGGCGGCATGGCCCCGGGTGATGGTCATATCGCGCACAATCCGGATGGGGGTACGCACACCGCGCACGCTACAGCGCAACGTCACGCGCTCGGGAGTGTCTTCGATGACCATGGCATCCCACGGAAGCAACGATACTTCGCCGTGTTGGCCGTATTCGACGCCACGGTGGACGTTGGTGGGACCGCCGGAAGGGGCGATTTCTTGCCAGCCACCGAGGTACATATCCATGAAGTTGCCGCCGCTCCCCGCAATCGAGCCATTGGCGCGGGCCGGGTCATGGATGGTGACTGGCAAGCGAAGCAGGGGATCGATGTCGCTGGGCTTATGGCGCATTTCGACGATTTCGGCACCCCGATCAAGCAGCACGGTGATTTTGATGAGTTCGTTTTCGAGCACGGCGGCGCGCATGCCCCGCAACGTCCATTCGTCCGAAATCCGACAGCCGTGGGTATGAATTGAGGTCGTTCCCATTACGCTACTCCTTTGTATGCAAAAAATAGGGACTTACGATTGCAGTCCCCACCAATGGCGATAAAAATCTGCGGCGCGGTCGATTTCACTAAGAGCAATCCATTCGTCGGCAGTATGGGCTTGGGCAATCGACCCTGGACCATACACGATACAACAATCGGCCAAATCACCATAGGCATAGGCGTTGGTGCCATAAGGGGCACTCGTTGCCGTCGTCTGATTAAACGTAGCCACTGATTCTACCCATGAATGGGACGGATCTTGATAAAAGGCATCACCGTAGGTTGCTGGTGTGACCGTGACTGGCAATGGGCTAGCGGCCTCGACCAACGCAATAATTGCTGCCGCCACGTCGTCAACCACTTCGCCATCAATGACGCGCCGATCGATGCCAATCTGGCAGGCATCGGGCACAATATTGAGCCCGCGACCACCTTCGATCAACGACACCGTCAAGGTGCCATGCCCCAACCCGGTAGCGGGGAGCTGTTGCAGGCGCTGATGTTCGGCATCAAGTGCCAAAATCACCTGCGCCATGGCGCTAATGGCGTTTTTGCCTAAATGAGGTTGGGCAGTATGCGCAGCTTCGCCATGGACGGTGATAAATTGGCGCACCAGGCCTTTGTGGCCATAAACAGGGCGGCATTCGGTGGGCTCGGCCACAACCATTTGCAAGGGGCGCCATTGGCGTTGTTTGACCCAGCGTGCCAGGGCGGCAGCCCCGAAGCCACCTTCTTCTTCGTCGACACTGGCGGCAATCATGATGGTATAGGGGAGTTTTTTACCACTCGCAATATGCGACTCGAGCAAGCCGAGCGCGATGGCAAGGCTGGCTTTGGTATCGACAGCGCCGCGACCATACATGCGCCCATCGCGAATCTCGCCGGCAAACGGATCAATGGTCATCTGCTCGACTCCCACGGTATCCATGTGGACATCGAGCAACAATACTTCGGGGGATTCGCCATACCAAATGCCGTACACATTATCGCGTTTGGGCAACACGGGGTCATAGATTATTTCGTCGGCTTCAAGTGATTGAAAGGCCTGCGCCACCACGGTGGTCATGGCTCCCTCACCGGGGGTGAGTGCTTTGGGGCCGGCGTGGTTAGGGGTGACACTCGGCGTTTGGACAAGCCGTTGTAACCATGTCAAGATTGTAGTATTCATTGATTCCTCACCAATCCAATTCATTGTCAATTCAAGGCATCGAGGGCACGAATCATCATCACTACGGCGCGCACCGCACGCTCGACCATCGGCAGACTAATCGCCTCGACGGTATCACTCGGCAGTCCTTGCAACGGCACATAGCCTTGTTCATCGAGGCAGGTAAATTCAATCGCACGAAAATTCCGCTTGAGTAAGGGACGAATCACACTCGGATTACGACTCACTCGCGCATCGACGCCGGCAGTCTTGCGCACTTCAGTGGCCAATTCCAACAATAGTGGATCCGTCACACCGCCCACATTCCCCGTCGGAATGGTATAACACAATGTGCCACGCCCAATCCCTGAGAGCACCACAAAAAAAGTCGTTTGTGGATCAAACGGATAGCGCTGCATCAAATCGTCGATACCCGCATATGTTTGCGACGCGCCCGTCGATACCCCCCATACTTCGGTATGGCGCAATCCATCAAGTTCATCGACAATCCGTGCCGTGGCAGCGAGGGCACCAGCATGGCTGACTGCGCCCCATGTCACGCGCCGTCGTTGGGCATAAGCTTCGATAATCGCTGCCACCACCAAGTACCCGCTACAAACCCACAACAACCAGCCCAGTTGCAAGTGTGCCAGTGGTAATAAATTTACGAGTGGGGCGGGGTCAAGCAGCGTCACGAGTAATAACGCCCCTTGCACGGCAATAACCATCACATGGTGCCACGGCCGATTAAATCGATCAACCACTCCGCTGGTGTCGAGTGGCGCAATCATCACCACCCGCCGCCGCGGCACTTGGGGCGATTTGCGGATCGCAATCACATTGGGAATATTCATCCGCTTCCCAACAATCAATGGCATATCACGATATTGCATCCACAATGCCAGCACCAACAATATACCAACAATGACAAGTGCACTCGTAAGCGAAAAGACCGCAGCAACATTGACGCTCACACTGAATAATGCCAAAAACATCGTCGTTGCAATAGTTTGGATTTGGGCATCAAACGAATCTGTCCATGTCAATAGACCCGCCTTTTGCCAAATACTCGACATGTACGCTGCCGTCCGAAGCTCGCCCATCGAACCCGCCCGTCGCACACCAATATTTTCGGCAACTTCACGGACAATCTCTGACAACAATAGGCGGTGCTGACCAAAAGTCAACCCTTCGGTATTTCGTTTGGCTAATAATACTCCCAACAAGTCAGTATCTGATGTGTGGGTAGGAGGATTGGATAAATTCACTGGCATCGTATTTCTCGTCGTGTCATACGCAATTACTATACCCTATTAACGCCCCTCTGCGTACAATCTCGCTACCGGTCACCCAAAAACCTCTTCCCTGTACTATATCCAATTCATCCACTCCATAACTATGATTGTTCATCACTAAAAATATCATACAAATTCGTTATTTTAATTAAAATATTTAACAAAAAACTCACAAAATTACAGTTTGATTAGGGCATCGATTTTTTGTGTCATTTTGATAGTTTTATGCAAAAACACGTAGTACAATGCCGATATGACAAGGAGCAAATACAGGGAAAAATATTGATAATAATCGCTTGTTCATCAAGACATTGCATGATTACAGTTGATTACAATATCAAGAATTTTTCTGAATTTTGTTATTATTTACTTTACTTCTCATCTCGTATACTATATTATGTAGTTGCGGTTGAACAGTAAGTATTTGTTACGAGTTTTTACAATCTGATTACCGATGATTTGGTCGGTAATTCGCAAAGCGGTTTTCTGGATAGAGAGGATGAGTCAATGCATTCATCATCAGCAGCGCAACGGTTACAGCGATTACGGGTTATCACCAGTAATCTGCTCAAGCAGCTCAATTGGCAGCAACGCCTCTTGCAATTTAGTAGCAATCATATTGGCCTCACTATCGTCATGATATGTGGTATCTACATCTGCGTACAAGTATTATTTGTGCGTGCATTTGGGATTGATACGACTGCAAGCATTGCGCGAGTCCAGGCACAACGTCAAATCGAACAACTATCAGATACGTCGAGTGATAGTATTCCATTAATTGCAGCCTCACTGATTACCCGGATTGTCATACCTGCTGCCGAAATTAATGCCCCTGTACTGACGGTAGGGATGATCCCAACAACCAGTACTGGTGAGCAAGAATGGAATATCGCGCGGTATGCGGTAGGGCACCACAACAAAACCGGTATCCCAGGCCAAGGAGAAAACATTGTATTCAGTTCGTATGCCAGCGACTACGGACGAATTTTTGCCAGCCTTGACAAAGCCATTCCCGGCAGCACCATTACTGTATATGAAGGTGATGTCGCCCATAACTATACGGTTATCAGTCAGCAATTGGTGAAAGCACCGCATCCAAGTATGCGCGAACAAATCAACGACAGTGCGATTATTTCCCCCACCAAAGGTGAGCAAGTCACCTTCATTACCTGCTGGCCACCAAGTGGCAGTGACCGTTATAGCAGCTATTTGGTTGTCATTGCTAAACCATAAAAACACGATCCTACCAACGAAACAACCGCTCTGTGGTATAAACCACAGAGCGGTTGTTTTTCTATCAACACCGATTAGCGTAGTGGAATAACCAAATAATCATCTGGCACAAAAAAGCTTCCTTCGGTCACCCCAGTAGGTGCACTCATGCGCACTGCCTTGGCGATATCAGACCACTCCATGGTGCCACGTAGCCCTTGTTGGTACAACGCGATAATTTGGGTGACTTGGGCGGCACTTTCATGGACGAATTCAAGTCGCACATGGCGGACGCCCGCACTAAGCCACGCCGACATGTGCTTACTGCCTTCTTGGGCCTCGGCACCAAACACCGTATTGCGACAACCCACATCGGCGATGACGGGATGCTCACGACCATTACGATCACGCAACGCCACTTGATGAGATTCACAGGGGCGACCACAGTCTTTGTAGCTCGTTCCCGTCGACAAAAAACGACAAAAGACACAATGCTCGGTATGGAATACCGGTAAATGATGATAGGCAATGATTTCAATCGATTGATTGCCCAGCTGTGTCACCATGTCGGCGATTTGCATCGCATTACAATCGTGGGTCGGGGCGAGGCGTTGAATGCCAGCATCGAGCAACAACTGCGCCGACAATACATTGGCGGCATTGAGGCTGAAATCACCGATTAAATCCGTTACCCCTGCCGCTTGTAATTGCGCCATCGTCCCCGCACCCCGCACCACAATCGGGCAATCGAGTTTGGCCAAAAAGTCGATAATTCGTTCTTCACCTGGC
The DNA here is from genome assembly GCA_903889425.1 of uncultured Roseiflexaceae bacterium. GTDB lineage: Bacteria > Chloroflexota > Chloroflexia > Chloroflexales > Roseiflexaceae > UBA965. The sequence continues at coordinate 7,571 of CAISXI010000460.1, forward strand.
TTAATCACTCGCGGACTCGCCACTTGCACGACGAGTCCTGCTGATTTGACCTGATCGACGGCCGTTTTGAGGCCATAGAGTTCGAGGTAATCGAGCGTAATACTCGCAGGCCGGGCCGCAATGGCTGCCGGTAATTGCCAGGCCTGTCGTACCATCACATGCAATTGGGACGTCATAACTGGGTTATGGCGGATCTGCACATGCGCTTGGGCCACACTGAGCAAATCGAGCGGGTCGTGGGTGGCGTGGACGGTCACCGCTGCCTGCACCACTTCGAGTTGGGCGACCGCTTCACGGCGGAGCTGATTGAGTGCCGAAATCGGCATGCAAATTGGCGCATCGCCATGGTACTGAATGTCGTGGAGTTGGTAGACGCTACTACCGAGGCGCCCAAGTTGCTGTACCAAGATATCGTGGGTCAACGGACGGGCACCAGGTTCAGCTACCGGAGCCTCAATCACTACTTGGACCTCTGGATGATTGACGAGACGCCACGTCAGACGCAACGGCTGGTCGGGCATGGTTTCGATTAAAATTTGTACGAGCTGACGGGCAACGGGTTGCGCTGGCTCGAGGTACTGTTTGACTTGTTTGGCGACATCGACGTCGTGCGAGCGCCACACCCAATCCCCTGCGCGAATCCGTTCGGGGTCAATCGACACACGCCCAAACGTCAGTCGTTGGCGACCATCGGGGAGGTTGTCGATGGCAAAAATCCGCCCGCCTTCTTCGGCTTGTTCGGGGCTGCGCCAATCGGCAGCATCGAACACCAAGCCGTCACCCAGTTTGAGCGGCACGTCATTGGGGGTAATTACAATTTGCTTGCCATGGATGGCAGCCACATGCCCTACCAACACGCCACGGTGGCGGGGGGCGCGACCACTTACCACTGTTTGGTGGTTGGTGCCACTCACAAACGATGGCGCAAGGCCACGTGAATAGACCTGCTCCAGCAAGAGTTTTTCGCTTTGGGGGACCGGCGCGGTCAACCCCGCCATGGCCGCATCGACAGCCGCCCGATAGGCGCGAGTCGTCAAGGCCACATAATCGGCATCTTTGTAGCGCCCTTCAATTTTCAGTGAAGCAATCCCCATCGCGACAATTTGGGGGACGAGGTCGATGGCCATCAAATCACCCGGTGACAGCAGATAGCGCGCATCACCGAGGGGTGTTTCTACCCCATCAACCATTAATTCGTAGGGCAAGCGACAGGCTTGGGCACACTGGCCACGGTTGGCACTCCGTCCACCCCAGGCCTCAGACGAAAAGCATTGCCCCGAGTACGACACGCACAATGCCCCATGCACGAACATTTCGAGTTCGACATCGGTTTGGGCTCTGATGGCACTGATTTCTGCGAGTGATAATTCACGCGCCAACACGACTCGGTTAATCCCGAGGCGGCCGGCAAACTCTACGCCAGCAGCATTGGTGATGCTCATCTGGGTGCTGCCATGTACCTCGAGGGTGGGGGCGATTTGTTTGGCGAGCTTGGCCATGCCAATGTCTTGTACGATGATGGCATCGACACCGGCGGCAGCGATGGCGGCAATGGCACGACTTGCTTCGGCCAACTCATGACCAAATATCAAGGTGTTGAAGGTCACATAGCCACGCACCCCACGCCGATGCAAGGTTTGCATCACGTTGGGGAGCTCTTCGAGGGTAAAGCCGACTTTGGCACGGGCGGTAAAGTGGGTTAACCCAAAGTAAACCGCATCGGCGCCTGCTTCAATGGCGGCGTCGAGTTGGGGCCAATATCCAGCCGGACTCATGATTTCGGGACGAAGTGTTTTATTCATAGGGGTATTATACTTCCTATCACCATGCCTTGCATGGTGGAGACGCAGTACGATGCAGCAAGCTGCGTCTCCACTGCGTCTCTACTTCATACTTCATACTTCATACTTCA
>CAISXI010000461.1 GCA_903889425.1 uncultured Roseiflexaceae bacterium
GCTGCTCGTTTTTTATGTGGTAGGGGCGATTTCTTCACGGCTGACCTTCCAATACATGGGGCAAGTCGGGCAACGCACCATCGCCCATATGCGGAGTGAATTGTTTGGTCATCTGCAAAAATTATCGTTGCGCTTTTTTGACAAAAACCCAGCTGGCGACTTGATGTCGCGTATCGTCAACGATATCGACGTCATCACCCAGTTGCTCGGCCAAGGGTTGGTGATGATTATCGGTAACTTGTTTACCTTGGTGGGAATTGTTATCGCCATGCTGTTGCTTGATTGGCGCTTGTCAATTGCCAGCTTCTTGCTCATCCCCGTGCTGTTTATCATGACGCAGCTGTTTGCAGCGTCAGCGCGCCGGGCCTTCCGCAAAACCCGGGAGTCGATTGGCGATGTCTCGTCAGACATCCAAGAAGAAATCGCCGGCGTCAAAGTGGCTCAAGCCTTTACCCGTACCGACGTCAACCGTGAACGTTTTTCGCAACGCAATGCTGCCAACCGCGACGCCAACGTCAGTGCCACCGCCATCACCGCCGCCTTTGGACCGCTGGTCGATGTATTGGCCGCACTGGGGATTGCGATTGTGGCGGGCTACGGCGGCTATTTGGTGCTCCAAGACCAAGTCACCCCTGGCATAGTGGTGGCGTTTTTGACCTATGTGGGGTTCTTTTTTCGGCCAATCCAAGCCATGTCGCAGTTTTATACCACGGCCCAATCAGCCTTGGCCGCAGCCGAGCGTACCTTTAACCTCATCGATCACCCCGTCGACATGCCCGAATTGCCCACGCAAACCCCTGTCACGCACGTCAACGGCGCAGTGACCTTTGATCACGTCTGGTTCCGCTATGATGCCCGCCAAGGCCAGAGCGGCGACGCCGATTGGGTACTCCGAGACGTCAGCTTACAAGTAAAACCAGGTGAAATGATTGCCTTGGTCGGCCCCACCGGCTCGGGCAAAACGTCGTTTGTGTCACTCATCCCACGTCTGTATGATGTCACCCAAGGCAGCGTGGCGATTGATGGGGTTAACGTCACTGACTACCAACTCACGCCGTTGCGTCACCAAATGAGCATGGTGCTCCAAGAAACCTTCTTGTTTTCGGACAGTGTCAAAGAAAACATTCGCTACGGCAAACTCGATGCTAGCGACGACGACGTCATCGCCGCCGCCACAGATGCCAATGCCCACGAGCTCATCATGTCACTCCCCCAAGGCTACGACACCATCCTCGGTGCCAAAGGGGTGGCACTCAGTCAAGGGCAACGGCAATTGATTGGGATTGCGCGGGCGATTTTGGCCAAACCCAACATCCTCATCCTCGACGAGGCCACTAGTAGCGTCGACACCCGCACCGAAGTGTTGATCCAACAAGCACTCGAGCGCTTGTTGCGCGGGCGCACCAGTTTTGTGATTGCCCACCGGCTCTCGACCATCCGCGGTGCCGACCGGATTGTGGTGCTTGACCATGGCAAAGTGATGGAAATCGGCAGCCACGATCAACTCATGGCTGCCGGAGGGATGTACGCCGATTTGTATCAACGCCAGTTTGCCAGCTTGGTTACTCAGGCTGATCCA
>CAISXI010000462.1 GCA_903889425.1 uncultured Roseiflexaceae bacterium
ACAGGTGCAGGCTGTGTCCGCACAAAAGGCGGCTCTTGCGCCCCAGTCTGCGCCATCAACATCCAGGCCACAATCAGGCTACAGGTCGCAAGGGCAGTTACGATGGCCCGGGCGATTTGGCGTTCTTGTTGTTCGGCCTCAGCTTTGACCTTTTGGACAAACTTGCGATCAACCACTGCTCCTGTAGCTACTGGTTTGGCGACTTTGCGTTCGTTATTTGCGCCAACTGATGACATATCGGAAGGGGCTTCGTATAATTTCTGGGTAATAATACCGTTGCTCATGACCGTACGCTCCTATCTATCATCAATTCAATTATGGTTGGTTGCGGTTACGACGCGGGCGGTCGGGGCGATCACCACGCGGGGGACGATTGGAGTCGTTCCCTACGGTAGGTGGAACAATCGTATTTGACAGTACATCACCGTTGGTCGCTGCCACATAGACGGTCCCACGATCAAACACAAACTCATAGGCATCGACGTTTTGATAGGGCACAATCGTTGCCTCTTGGAGTAAGCGCACATTGGGATCAAGGCTCTGGGCAATCGCAAGTGCAGCAGCGGGCACAATCCGCGCAGGGACTGCAGTAGCCACTGGTTGATTGGCTTGGGTAGTCACGACGTCATTGTATTTTTGGGCAATTTCGGCAGCCGCTGCTTGGGCTTTTTGCAGTTCCGTCTGTGATTGCGCAATCGTTTGATTGGCTTCAGCTAAGCGCGCTTGGTAGGTTGCTTCGCGTTGTTTGGCTAATTCATCAACCACCGGTATTGGAGTCTGTGTCGTTGTGCTGGCCGGCTGATTGGCGGCGCTTGCCGAAGTCATCGTCAATTGTGTGACCACCGCACTAATAATTACTGCAATAAACACCGTGGCACTCGCCGCAACCAATAACTTCATCCGCATGATATTCACCCTTCACATTGCATTTACTTGTTGCAAAAATGACGGTACGTTGCGGCCAAAAGTTCCCCATACAGTAAAACAGCAACTATGCATCGACCGTTGGCGCGGTTTTCGTCGTCACTGCAGTAATAATCCGCAACATAGTCAAAAACAGCACCACAATCACACTTGCCACATAGCCCCAATAAAGTGTTGGACTATCAGTTCCGGCCAAATAGGCATGGGCAACAACTAATCCATAAGCCACAAAGCTCAGATAATGAAGCGCCCGCCATAATTTTTGGCCAGTCCAACGCCGCACCCAAAAGCTGACTGTAACCAGTACTACCGCATAATAGCCAATCTGCCCCAAGGCCACTGCAAATGGACGGTAGGCCGTATCGGCATAGGGGATAAATAATGTCAGCACGGTATAGGTGATGTATTTGTCACCCAGCAACACAAAAATATGCACCAACACAAATACTACCGTTAACCACGATAAATGGCGATGGATATCGACAATCGAGGCCACTTGACCGAGCATTTTGCCCAGCGTAGTGGTCAACAACAAGCCCCAGACCACACTCAGCCATACCAGTACAAGCGCGATTACCCCTGCCGAGCGCGACAAATACCAATAGGCTTTGGGGGCATTCCCGACGGCACTTTGCACCATGCCAGGCAAATAGGTGGGCAGAATAAACCAAGCGAATACGACACCCACTGCCACCCCAAGGATTAATGACACCAAAACGTTACGCCACGAATAGCGCGCCAGCATGGCATCCATCAAGGCGGCGGTTTCGGCGTCACTGCGTTGTTCTTTGGCAGGCATACGGCGTGGCGCGGGTGGTGGGGGCGATGGTGGTGTCGGTGGTGATGGGGGGATATCGAGTGGGGCGGTAATCCGTGACGATGGTGGTGGGGGTGAATCAGACATTAGTAGACGCTCCTTCGGGCCAGATGAATGGCACCCAGGCATCGTTGGTATGCACATTTCCTGACTGATCAATCACGAGGGCTGGCAAGCCGTAGCGACTCACCCATGCGAGTCCGGCAGTGAGGCCCAGCAACACAATAATTTTGGCGGCAGCCTCGGCATAAATCGCCTGAGTGGCAATCACCGATGCCGCAAGCACATCACTTTGGGCGGGCAGACCACTGCGGGGGTCGATGATATGGTGGATGGTTTGGCCAGCCCGTTGCCAGCGCCGCTCATGGGTGCTCGAGGTTGCTACGGTCCCCTCAAACAGTGCGATATGCCCACACGGCGTGGCATGCAGGGGATGTTCGACCGCAATGCACCACGGCATCGTGTCACTCGGTGCAGATACGGCGACATCACCACCAATTTGGGCTAATAGCGACCCACCCGGTGGGGTAAATAGCGCCACTAATTGTGCGGCTATCCAGCCTTTGGCCACACCGGCTAGATCGAGT
>CAISXI010000463.1 GCA_903889425.1 uncultured Roseiflexaceae bacterium
GACGTTTGTTGACTGGGGTCATCAGATGGCGGCGCTGGCTGCTGTTGTGGTGGCGGCGGCGGTGGCGATTGATCGGGGGGCGGAGGCGGGGCAGCCTCGACGATATCGCGGGTCGCCCGTGGCAAAATCACCAAGCGCGCCGCCACATCGAGGTCGTCGTGGTTGACCATCACCCGCAAATCGAGGGCAGCTGCCGCACAGGCCGCCGCCACCGCAAACAAATCGACCCGTTGCCCTTCGGCACCGGCCCGTAATGCGAGGTCGACTAATTGTTGTTGTTGGGCTTCGGTAATCGTGACTTGGGGCAATAATTGGCGCGCTTCGGCAATTAGGCCCGCTTCGAGGGCCGACATTTCGTGCCATTGGCGCATATCGCGTTGCTGATGGCGGAGCAATACTTCGTGGCGCTCGGCTACATCAGATTCACGAGGCAACAATACCAGCAACCCCATGCGGTCCAGCAAATGCCGACGGGGCAAACCTTCGGCAGGGTCATAGGTGCCAATCACACACAAGCGACTTTCGATACGCTGGCTCATCCCCTCACGCTCGAGTTGCACCACGCCAGTGTCCATCGCCCCCAGCAACACATTGGTCACGGCATCGGGCACGAGGTTGAGTGCGTCGACATACAGCACACCACCGTTAGCCCGTCCGAGTAATCCCGGTCGTGCCACCCGCTGCCCCGTACGCATCGTCGCTTCGATGTCAATCCCGCCCAACAAGGCGTCTTCATCACAGCCCAGTGGTAATTCGACAAACGGCGTGGCCTGGCCAAACAACACGGTACTCGAACGCGCTAACGTGCTTTTGCCCGAGCCAACCGGCGCCCCAATCGCCACCCCCGCCAAACGCGGATCAACGGCCAATATGCGCAAGGCGTCATGGGCGGCAGCCACCCCCACTAATCCAGAAAAAGGCAATACCGCTGTCACAATCTAACCTCGACTGCATCAGCCGCATCAACCACACACACATCATCATTATTATCATAAAACATGGCCTGACTTATCCCCATCCCTGGGAACAACGCCATCTGCCATGCCAAATCGACAGGGGTACGCCAACGCGGCGCCGTCCATACTGCGAATACGAGCACTCCAGCAATCAATGCACCAACAGTAATCAGCCCTTGGTAGTGCAGAATCAATGCTACCGTCCAGACGTGATACCATGCGGCATATGCCAGCCATGCCACCAACATACTTGTTACTACAATCCGCTGCATAACGATGCTCCTTTGCATGATGTCAGATGAAACTCCTGACAAATGCTGTGCAATGACTGAACAGGAACGATTGTTACAAAATGCTATTTGAAATGTGCGTTGATGTTCTGGAAGCGATTATAGCACGCTGGAATTGAATAATGGGTTTGCAAAATATAGCCAAAATTCATGCAAAGTGTATACATTTTCATGCAAATACTATACGTTTGTTGTGCAATATTTCTCTCTTTGACAATATCGCCACAACCGTTATTTGACATTCCGATTTTCATCAGGTATTATGCTAGCGTGCTATTAAAAAGGATGGCGATTATGGATTGTCCAATATTTTGGTTACGTCGCTCTTATCATGCCGGCAAACAACGTGTCGATGCGGCCTTAGCAGATCATGATTTGACTACCACCCAATTGGAGCTATTGCTCCAGGTCAAGCAAGCGACACAAATCGAGCAACGTCAGCTCCAACAGCTCATGGGAGTGCGTTCTGCAACGTTAGCAGGGGTGATTGATCGCTTGCTAGTTCATGGCTTTATAGAGCAACATGCGAGTGATTGCGATGCGCGTGTCAAGTACATTACCCTCACGGCATGTGGACTTGGCGTTTGTGAGAGCGTAGCTGACATACATGCCAAAGTCTCAGCCACATTATTTGCCGGATTCACTCCAGCTGAGCTGGCACTGTTAAATCAGTGGTTACAGCGGGTAGTAAGCAATGGTGAAACCGGCGAATTCACCACGGGCTGTTCGTAGTTTTTTAATAGCATACTATCAAAATATCAACAAAAAAAATATTCCGTCAGCTGGTATCCCGATGGGGTAAAAAATTCCCCATTTCGATATAGATAACGCCTGTGCAGATGCACACAACGAGAAAGTCTGTTTATGAATGTTGACACTTCGCGCATCCTACGCGCCGCGCTGATTGGCGCCGTCGTTGGTAGTATCGCCAACGTGCTGGTATGGGTGATTGCCCTGCAAGTGGGGCTAACCCTGAACGTCCCCGCCATGGATCCGAGCATGGCTGATGCCAATGGGCTGATGCAAGTGTCCTTTATCGCCGTTATTTTGGCTACCGCAATCACCACCTTGATTGGTGGCGGGGTACTTGCCATCTTTAACCGCATCAGTGCCACTCCCTACCGGCTCTTCCAAATCGTAGCGGCCGTATTTGTGGTCGTATCGATGGCTGGCGTACTGGGCGCACCGGCCAATGGGGACAAAATCGTATTGGGCATCATGCACGTCATCGCTGGCATTACGGCCGTCTGGGCATTCACCACTATGACTACACAAGCAAAGGGATAACATGCACATCGTCGCCATCGTAGGCAGCCTACGCGCCAAATCACACACCCGGGCACTCGTCGTCGAAGCCCAAACACTACTCGGACCAGATGTCACCATGACCATCGCCGAAATCGGTGATTTGCCACTCTTCAACGAAGAGTTGGATCCCGCTGACGAAAGCACTACACCAGCCAGTGTGTTGCGGCTACGCCAACAAATCCGCGAAGCTGACGCCGTACTCATCGCCACCCCCGAATACAACCATGCACCACCAGGCGTACTCAAAAACGCCCTCGACTGGGCCTCACGGCCGTTTATGAAGTCAGCCCTCGCCAAAAAACCAGTCGCGGCGTTTAGTGTCGGCGGTGGCAAATTCAGTGGCGTACGGGCACTGGTCATGCTCCGCACCATGCTCACTGGCTGTCGCATGCTAATCATGCCCCAACCTGAGCTGGTGATTAGTTTGAGCGAGACCTTTAAAGATGGCGAACTGGCAGACCACAAAGTCCGTGACAATTTGCGCGAATTCATCGCTGCCTTGGTGGTGTGGGCGAAGCGCTAGTATCACTCTGGTTACGTCCGCAATTTTTACCGTTGCAACACAGCCTGCTGTGTCACAACGGTATTTTTTTGCAGAAAACCTTCCATTTTCCATTTTCCATTGCCCTCCGCAATAATGCGTATAATATTGCATATCCTTTTTGTCACCAGAAAACAGGCACTGCAATGACGCAATGGCATCAACACGGACGTTGGCCCGCACAATGGATTCGCGGGAGCGCCGCCACCCCACCCCAAGTCAGCGTTTTCCACCTCGCAATCACCCTCACCGCCCCTAGCACCATCCCAGTGCGAGTAAGTGGCGACGAACGCTTTGAGTTTTATGTCAATGGCGAATGCCTTAGTCGTGGTCCCGAACGGGGCGACAAAAGCATGTGGCATTACCACAGTCACACCCTCACACTCGGCGCCGGTACCCACCATTTGGCCGCCCTAGTCTGGAGCCTCGGCGATCAGGCTGCCTATGCCCAAATCGGCCATAGCCATAGCTTCATCATCGCCAGCGATGAGCAATGGCACACCACCGTGGCCACCGGTAGCGCCCCGTGGCAAGTCAAATCGCTACACAGCTATACCTTTACCAAACCCAAGCAAGCCTGGGGCACCGGCTGCAATATTATTTTTGACGCCCGTCAGCATGACTGGGATTGGCAACACGGCGCCGGCACCGATTGGCAAACACCCAGCAATATTTATCATGGCGAAGATACGTTGATTGATTATGAATTGGGCAGTGGCAAACACTTGCAACCTACACCGCTCCCTCCTATGCGCCACGACCCCCGCAACCTCGGTATAGTGCGCTACATCGACGACACCCCAGCCAGCCAAAGTATGCACCAAGCCGTTGACGCAACCCGCGACCAAGCGCATCAGCATGGGGCGTGGCAAGCGCTACTCGATGGCACGGCGCCACTCACCATCCCCGCCCACACCAGCCAACGAGTCATCATCGACATCGACGAATACGTCTGTGCCTACCCACAACTCACCATTAGTGGCGGGCGTGACGCATCAGTGCGCATTGACTGGGAAGAAGCGCTGAGTAGCAATCCGAGTGAATTTTTCCGGGTCAAAACCAACCGTAACGAAATCAACGGCAAATTTTTCAACGGCGTCGGCGACACCTTTATCAGTGATGGTTCAGCTCATGCCATGCATACCAGTCTATGGTGGCAATCGGGGCGCTACATCGAAATCTGTGTCGCGACCGCAGACGAAGCACTGGTCATCGAGCGTATCTCCATCGCCGAAACCGGCTATCCGTTCCAGTTCAGCGGCACCTTTGATTGCGACGATCAACGCCTCACCTCGGTCATCCCCATGATGCAACGGGTGTTGCAGATGTGTGCCCACGAAACCTACATGGATTGCCCCTACTACGAGCAACTGATGTATGTGGGCGACACCCGCCTCGAAGCCCTGGTCACGCATGTGCTCACCGGCGACGACCGCTTGCCCGCCAAGGCCATCAAGTTGTTTCACCAATCACGCATCCCCAGCAATTTGACCCAATCACGCTACCCCAGTCGCATCCAACAAATCATCCCACCGTTTTCGTTGTGGTGGATTGCCATGGTGCACGACATCGCTCATTGGCGCAATCAGCCTGACTTGGTCAAAACCATGCTCCCGGGCATCCGCAACGTGCTCGACGCCTTTGTATCGCAACGCCGCCCCGATGGGCTCATCAACCCACCCGCCGGCTGGAACTTTGTGGACTGGGTGCCTGACTGGCAAGGGGGCATGCCACCCCACGCCGACCGCCACCCCTGTGCAACCATCAACTGGCACCTGGTCTATACCCTCGAGTTGGCCGCTGACCTCGAAACGCACTACGGCGAAGCCAGCATGGCCACCCGCTGGCGCGCCCATGCTGCTCAGACCCGTGATGCCCTCGACGCTCATTTGTGGGACGAGGCCGCCGGCGTCTATTACGAAGTGGCCGGGCAACCGCTGGTAAGTGAGCATGCCCAATGCCTAGCCATCCTCAGTGGCATCGCCCAACCCACGCATATCCCCAAAATGCAACAGGCACTCTTGACGCGCCCCGATATGGCCCGCGCCACGATTTATTTCAGCCATTATTTGTTTGAAACCTACCGTACCATGGGGGCTATCGACCAGCTGTTGCAGCGCATGCAACTCTGGTTTGATTTGCCAGCCCAAGGCCTCAAAACCACCGTCGAAATGCCCGAACCGTCCCGTTCGGATTGTCATGCCTGGGGCTCGCACCCCTTGTTCCACTATCACGCCACCTTGGTGGGAATCCGGCCGGCGGCACCCGGCTTTGCCGAAGTCGCCATCACGCCCCAACTCGGACCATTGCAACGGGTCAGCGCCGTCACCCCCCACCCCAACGGCCACATCCACAGCGCATTTTGGCGCGATCATGGCGTGTTGCGGGGCCGGGTGACCTTGCCGGCAGGGGTAAGTGGTGTCATTCATTTGCCTAGTGGCGCAGTACATATCCCGGCAGGGGGCACGGCGACGCTGTAGAGCTTCACCCAAAATAGTCCGTTATCACCAGCACCGTGCGGAGTTACCCAGCTCCCGCACGGTGTTTTTGCATGATTCCCCAATCCACGCTAAAATGCATTTCGTAACGTTGGAAAGCGCTTACCAATAAGTGGTTGATTCGTTTTGACAAGAAAGACATGTATCATGCAGAAAGCCGATATTCGCGGCAAATGGGCGTTGATTACCGGTGCCAGTCGGGGCGTCGGACGCCAAGTCAGTATGGGTCTGGCCAGCTACGGCTGCAACGTGGTGTTGCATAGCCGTGATACTGCCGGCACCGATAGCTTGGCAGCCGATTTGCGCGCCACCGGCGTGCAGGTCATCCAAGTAGCCGCCGAGTTGAGTGATATCGCCCAAGTCGACGCCATGCTGGCCAGCGTGCACACCCAAACCCCTGGCATCGACATCGTCTACAACAACGCCGCCATCATGACTCCCTACCGCGGCGACTGGCAAAACATCCCAGTGGTTGATTTCGAGCGCAGCTTTGCCGTCAACGTCACCGCCCTCATCCACATCTGTCATAGTTTGATTCCGGGCATGGTTGCCCGCGGCTGGGGACGCATCATCAATCTGACTTCGGGCATCAAAGATCAGCCCGAGTTAATTGCCTACTCGATTTCGAAGGCGGCCGTCGATAAATTCGTCACCGACACTGCCGGCAAACTGGCCCCAGCCGGCGTGCTCATCAACCTGCTCGATCCGGGCTGGTTGCGCACCGACTTGGGTGGACCCAACGCTCCCGGCGCCGTCGAGTCAGTATTGCCTGGCGCATTAGTACCCGCCTTGCTCACCGACGGCACCACGGGGCATTTCTTCCGTGCGCAGGATTATGCCGGGCAGACCATCTAACGATTACCGCCGGAATACGCGCGCCGAGGCAATTGCCTCGGCGCCTTGTATATCACGACGCGGGGAATGCCATTGTAACCGTGGTACCAACTCCCACTGTCGAATCAATCGTTACCGTGCCCCGATGGGCGGTGACAATCGCTTGCACAATCGCCAATCCCAGCCCCGAACCTTGACCACGAGGGGTACTGCCCCGATAAAACCGCGTAAACAAATGCGGTAATTCGTCGGCGGCAATCCCATTGCCTGTATCAGTTACTCGCATCCAGAATTGATTATCGCGCTTACCATAGCCAATCTGAATCTGACTCTGAGGCTGACTATGCCGAATCGCATTGTCAATAATATTCATCAACGCTTGAATCACGCGGTCTGGGTCGACATCGACAATCAGTACTTCCTCAGACGGGTCAACCACCAGCGTGATGTGTTTGACATTGGCTGTTACTGATTTATTTGCCACCACATACCCCACGATATCGGCAAGGGGGATTGATTGAGGAATAATTTGAAATTTGTCGAGATCAAGCAACGACAGCGTCTGCATATCATCAACTAACCGGTGAACCCGTTGAATTTCACCATACAGTAGCCCCAACATTTGGGGCGTCGGCGCAATCACTTGGGCGCGCATGCTATCAATCGCCAGCCCCACGGTATGCAAGGGGTTGCGTAATTCATGGGTCATATTGGCATGAATTTGTTGATATTGGGTGATACGTTTGTGTGCTTCACTACTGAGGCCTTCGATATCACCGATAAACTGCACCATGTCGTTTGACATGGTCTGTGGTCCAGTGTCTTCAGCCCATTGATTGGTCGTCAACGAGCGCACAATTGTGGATCTGATATAGTCCAAGCGAGTCAAGGCATCACGCGCCAACAAATAGGTGTAAATCATCGCACAGAGCACAATTGCCGCCCACACCCAATACGGTGCCGTCGTACATTGGGCAACCATCAGCACGCCCATTTGCGTGGGTGCGACACAATACTGCATCAGCCACCACAAACAAATCGTCGTGACGATAATCAATGGCACTGTCGCAATATACAGCAGTGCAATCACACGCGCACGAAAATTTTTGAGTTTAAATCGTGCAGCTAATGGAAAAAATATACTGTTGTCTGGTGGGGGATTATTACTCATTGAACATATATCCAATCCCGTATTTCATCACAATATAGACCGGATTTTCCGGATCTAATTCGATTTTTTTGCGGATATTGCGAATATGGACATCAATACTGCGATAATTGCCAAACATCGACGTATCTTGAAACACAATATCAGCCAATTCAAAGCGACTGAGCGGTTTTCCTTTTTGGATCATTAAATGTGAAAAAATCAGATATTCGGTCTGGGTAAAAAGCACTTCGCGCTCACCCATACGCACGCTACGATGGATGGGGTTGAGTAACATTGTGTCCGTTTGCAACACCTGTTGGCTGGTTTGCGTGCTACGCCGCAACACTGCAATCATGCGGGCCACCAATTCACGTAAATTGGCTGGTTTGACCACATAGTCATCTGCCCCGATTTCCAAAAAATGTACTTTGTCGTCTTCGCTGATACGTGCTGATGCAATAATCACTGGGGTATGATTGGTAAGCCGAAATGTCTGCAAAAAGCCCTCGCCGTCCATTTCGGGCATCGTTAAGTCCAACAAAATACAATCAAATTCGTGGGACTCGCAGATCTGGAGCGCAACCACACCGTTTTCGGCTTCCAGAACCAAAAACCCCGTATGGCGCAAATATTCGACAATAATTTCACGGATGCCGGTGTCGTCATCTACGACCAATATCCGCTTCCCGACAAATTGTGTGTGTGGCATAGTTTACAACCTTTGACAATTTACAATTACATTATAACAGTTACACTAAAGAGTCGGACCACCGCCTTAATGTTCCGCTCCATACGCTACCAATCTTACGGGGGGCCATATAATGACGCCCCTACGATTGTGTTCGGGTGTCATTCCATCGCACCCCCACGATGATC